>NZ_JBYSYC010000020.1:0-139431 GCF_058782875.1 Cupriavidus sp. FW305-F7
CGACCCGGTGCCGCCACCCATCGGGACGCCCGGTGGCCACGTGCCGTTTGCCTTGGGCCCGAACAGGGTCGAGGTGGAGGTATTGATGTAGTAGTCGCCATTGTTGCCGACGCTGTCGGTCGGATCGACCGAGCCGGACAGGATGGTGTTTCCGGCCGTGCCGGTATTACCGGTACCCGCCACCGAAACCCCTGCCGGCCACACGCCGTTTGCCTTGGGCCCGAACAGCATCCAGGTCACGGTATTCAGGTAGAAGTCCCCGTCTTTACCGATCTCGGGCCCGGGATCGGTGGTACCCGACAGCAAGGCGCTGCTGCTGGCCGCGGTCTGCGTTGTTGGCGACGTGGGTGACGTCGGCGTTGACGTTGACGTGCCGGTGCCTGGTGCTGTAGTGGCGGCAGTGGTAGAGGTCGAGTCGCCCCCGCCTCCCCCGCAACCTGCGACCGTGATGACGAGACAGGCGAGCGGCAAAGCCGCCAGCTTCATGTGGATGCGTTTCATGGATGGACCCCTTTTCCTTGGCCTTTTGAGCACGTAAAATTCGATGGCTTTGGCGGCGCCAACGATGAGGTCAATCTAGCTGGCGGAATTGGAATGGAAAATCGGCTCTATGGACGAGGCCGCGGTTATACGGAATGGCATCCCGCGGCGCGGATGAAAATACGCCGCGCCACCGGCGCGCAGGATAATGTCGGAGCGCACGGCACTGGTCATGGGGAACAGTCGCCGCGAGGCTGTGGAATTCCCGTGAAGCCTTGCAGGACAAGGCATTGCCGGTCATGGAAAGTCGTTTCCGGAGGTTCCGGCAGGCACCGCGGAACTGGTATCCAGGGCGCCGAAAAATGCGGTCAATCCCCACTGGAGGGGAATGCTGGCGCGAGCTGAACGGCTTAGCGAGGAAGTAGTAGACAGGCCGCCAGAGCGATCGGAAAAAGTATGTATAGAAAATGAAACGTCATGGGCCACATCAACTATGCGGTGGCCTGCTTCGATCCGCGGATTCAACCGGCCATTCGCGAGCGGATGATGCGGCGCCCTTATGCAGGGCTCACGTCAAAGCCGACAGCAGGATATTCTGCGCAGCCTCGCCGTCACGCGAGGCCTGACGCTCGTATCTACCGTCCGGCGTCATCTGCCAGGCGTCACACCGGTCTGCCAGGTACGGCTTCAGCCCTTCCGCGATGACGCGTTCCTTCAACCTGGCATCGAGGATGGGAAAGCAGATCTCGATCCGCCGGGACAGGCTTCGTTCCATCCATTCACCGCTGGACAGCATCACCTTTTCCGCGCCGCCGTCGTGGAAATATAAGATGCGCGAGTGTTCGAGAAACCGGCCCATGACCGATTTCACCGCAATGTTCTCCGACAAGCCGGCAACGCCGGGGCGCAGCGCACAGGCGCCCCGGATGATCAGGTCGATACGGACACCGTCGCGTGAGGCGTCGTACAGCGCCTGGATCAGGTCAGGCTCCAGCAATGCATTCATCTTGGCAATGATCCATCCCTTGCGCCCGGCCCTGGCGTGCCCGGCTTCGCGCCGGATCGCCTCAAGCAATGCCTGCTTCATCGTGAAGGGCGATTGCCAGATATGGGTCATGCAATGGGTCTGGCCACGGCCGGTCAGCTGGCTGAACACTTGCGCCACATCCTGCGTCAGCGACTCATTGCATGTGAGCAATCCAAAATCCGTATAGGTGCGCGTGGTCTGGTGGTGATAGTTCCCGGTGCCTAGATGCACATAGCGCCGGAGTTTCCCACCCTCGCGTCGCAATACCATGACCATCTTGGCGTGCGCCTTGAAACCGACGACCCCATAGATGACATGCGCGCCGACTTCCTCCAGTTGCGTTGCCCAACCGATATTGGCCTCTTCATCGAAGCGGGCCAGCAGTTCCACCACGACCGTGACTTCCTTGCCGTTGCGCGCGGCTTCGATGAGTGCCGAGAGCAGGACCGAGTCGTGCCCGGCCCGATACACCGTCTGGCTGATTGCCACCACATCGGGGTCCTGTGCCGCCTGCACGACAAAGTCCACCACCGGTGTGAACGACTGGAACGGGTGATGCAGCAGGATGTCGCCCTCGCGAATGGCGCGGAAGATATCGGAATGCTCGTGCAGCACCTTCGGCAGGCCGGCCCGGAAAGGCAGGTACTTCAGTTCCGGCCGGTCCATCTGATCTGGCACCTGCATCAGGCGAACCAGGTTGACCGGTCCGTTGACGGAGAACACCTCGCTTGCCGCCAGGCCGAACTGCTGCTGCAGGAACGCAGTCATTGCCGGCGTGCAGTTATCAGCCACCTCCAGCCGGACCGCATCACCATAATGACGGTGCGGCAGTTCGCCTTGCAGCGCCTCGCGCAGGTTCTTGACCTCTTCCTCGTCCACGAACAGCTCGCTGTTGCGGGTCACGCGGAACTGGTAGCAGCCGCGCACCGTCATGCCACTGAACAGCTCGCCGACGTGGGCATGCAGGATGGAAGAAAGGAAAACAAAGCCATGCTCGCATCCGGCGATATCCGGTGGCAAAGCGATAACCCGCGGCAGCGCTCGCGGCGCCTGCACGATCGCATAGCCGGAGTTGCGCCCGAACGCATCCTTGCCCTCGAGTTCGACGGCGAAATTCAGGCTCTTGTTAAGCACCCGTGGAAACGGATGCGCCGGGTCCAGCCCGATCGGTGTCAGGACCGGCATCAGTTCGGCGAAGAAGAACTCCCGGATCCATTCCGCCTGCGTAGGGTTCCACGAGGGCCGCCGCAAAAAGCGGATCTGCTGCTCGGCCATGGCCGGAATCAGCATGTCATTGAACAGGCGGTACTGCTGATCAACCAGCTCCCGGACCCGTTGGTTGACCCTCGCATAGACCGCCTGCGGCGTCAGCCCGTCCGGGCCGGCCACCGGAGACTGAAGCAGGCACTGCTCCTTCAGGCCGGCCACGCGGATCTCGTAGAACTCATCCAGATTGCTGCTGAAGGTACACAGGGAACGCAGGCGCTCCAGCAGCGGCACCGCGGGATCGGCGGCCTGCTGCAGCACGCGCCCGAAGAACTCCAGCTGGCTGAGTTCACGGTTGATATAGAGCTCATTGCCATTCAGCAGGCCATCCGGATCGACCGGGGTGCCGAGGCGCTCCTCCCCCGCGTCCGTCGGCGACGCATTTTGCATGGGATCGGATTCGGGTTTCATGGTGTGAGTGCCTGTGCGGGGGAATCCTTCCAGATTCTAGCTGGCGTATCACGCATATCGGGGCGAATTGGATCGCACTGCTCCCGCGAAATACGTACCATCTTATGAGCATCCGATGCGTAGAATGATCTTACGCGCCCACTGGAGCTGCCGATGACACACGAAATACTCTCTGCGACCGAGACCACCCCGGACGGCCTGAAGCGCTTGATCGAGCATATTGGAGATGCTGCAGCGCAAGGGCACCTTGACCCGGAGTTTGTGCGCAAGCTGGCGAAGCGCATTGCCAACGAATTGCAGGAGATGAAAGCGACCAGGCTGCCGGGTGACCGCGAGCTTGCCGGGCTGGACGACGGCATAGAGGCCCTGCTGCTGGCCGCGGACCGCAAGTACGGCGCCAGGCTGACCCGATCACTGCAGAAGTTGCGGGAGCACGAAATCCCTTTCACCGGCGCGGAGTCGAATGGAGGCCAGCCGCACTAGCAGTGCCGCCTGGTGACGCAGTGAATTCACTAAGCAGGTAGTTCAATGATTTTGGTTGTGATTACCACCGCGGATAACCGTGGAACCTATGTCAAAGACTGACAAGAAGCGATACCTGAAAGCACTTAACCGGCGCCTGAAGAAAGCGTCGGCCGGAAAGTTCGATACGCTCTTTGTCTTCGACCCGCCCGGTTCGAAGCCGAAGAACGCCACGGGCGTAACAACCAGCGGCCCAGCCAGTGACGAGATCCTTGCAGTGATGAACGCAGTCCAGGCCAGCGTATACGCAAAATTCGAGGACACGGCAAAGCTCGGATAAATGGAACGCGAACTCAAGCTCGAGTTGCTGCAGGACCAGGCCGAAGGCCTGATCGGCTTGCCCCTGGTGTCGTCCTGCTGCGTGGAGCCGCCGCACGAGGACAGGCTCGTGAGCACGTATTTCGATACGTCGGATCTTGCCTTTCGGCGTATGCACGCATCGCTGCGCGTACGACAAGCGGGTGATCATTACGTGCAGACCTTGAAGACCTGTGGCACGCAGCATGGGGCGCTTTACGAGCGGGAAGAGTTTGAGTCGGTGGTTTCCGGAAATACGCCAGATCTTGGTGCACTACGAGACAAGCTGCCCGAGGGCACTGCGTTGGGGACGCTGCTCCGTGAAGGCGACCTGGCAGAACGCCTGAAGCCGATCTTCATCACGGATGTCCGGCGCACGGTCCTGCTGTTGCGCTTGCCACAGGGGGACGAGGTCGAACTGGCTGTCGATCGCGGCGTGGTCCGTGCGAACGATGCCACGGAACCAATCCGCGAGCTTGAGATGGAGATCCAGGCCGGGGAGCCGGCCCATCTGTCAGCGTTTGCCCTGCGGCTGCTCGACGCAGTGCCAATGCGCCTGAGCCGCGCCAGCAAAGGCGACCGTGGCTATGCACTGGTCGCTGACGAGGCCAATGAAGCGGTACGGGCGCAGCCCCTCAGGCTGGCCGACGCCGGGTCGGCGGAAGCGGTGTTTCAGTGCATTGCCCGGAACTGCCTGGCGCAAATCTCGGGGAACGAACGCGGCGTGGTCAACAGCTCCAATCCGGAAAGCGTGCACCAGATGCGTGTCGGCCTGCGTCGCCTGCGCTCGGCGCTTGATATCTTTGAGCCGCTGATTGCCTGCCCGCCGGCATTGCAAGCGGAACTCAAATGGATTGCGGATGAACTGGGCCCCGCACGCGACTGGGACGTGCTCGCCAACACCACCTTGCGTGAGGCGTTCGATGGGGCGCCGGAGGACGTGGGCGCGGGCGCGGTGCTTGCCGCGGCGAAGGCAGTCGCAGCCGATGCCCGGCAACGCGCGGCCCAGGCCGTGAATTCCGATCGTTACACCCGGCTGGTCCTGACGCTGAGCCATTGGCTGGGCAGCGCGGACTGGGACCATGGGCTGGACGAAGCGCAGCGCGCGGCACTTGCCGGATCCGCCAGGGACTTCGCGCTGACCACGTTGCGCAAGCGGCAACGCAGGCTGCTCAAGCGGGGCCGAGGCATGGCCAGGCTCGATGAGCAGCGGCGCCATCGTGCGCGTATCGCCGCAAAGAAGCTGCGCTACGCGACCGAGTTCTTTGAATCCTTGTTTGCCGCGAATAAGTTGCGCCGCTATCGCCGGCAACTGTCGCGCCTGCAGGATGACCTGGGATGGCGCAATGATATGGCGGTCGCAAAGGGACTGTTGCTGCGCCTGGGGACAGAGCGGCAGCAACTTGCGATTGGCTGTGGCTATGCGCGCGGCTATATCGCAAAGGGTGTCAGCGTTGACAGGCAGCCGCTGCGCCGCTTCTGGAAACAATTCAAGGCGGCGCGCCTGCCCGCTTAGCGCGGCTTCCGGACATCGGCGCACGTTCATCGTCGCGGCCAGTCCCTGCGCACTGCAGCGAAGACGATTTCACCGTCGCCGGCCCCGATTCGTCAGCCGGTCCCCGCCAGCAGAGTTTGTCGCCCTCAGCGTAAACCCCAATGACATAGCCGGCACATTGACAGTTTCCTGACAGCCTTCCCCGCCTAGAATCGGGCCCCTGGTTAGCCGGATCGGCCGCGAACGCCGGAATCCCCGCCAGGGACGAGAAACACAGCCTCCCTGGCCCCGGCTGGCCGGCCAGCGAAACGCTCAATTCACGACAGGAACGCAAATGGAAAACGGTGCACGCGAACAGATCCCGGCCACGCTGATCCCCGGCGACGGGATCGGTCCCGAAGTCGTCGACGCCACCGTCCGGGTGCTGGATGCGCTTGGCGCCCCATTTGCCTGGGATATCCGACGGGCGGGGATGGCAGGCGTCGAATACAGCGGCGATCCCTTGCCCGAAGACACGCTGGACAGCATCCGCCGCACCGGCCTGGCCCTGAAGGGGCCGCTGACCACGCCGGTGGGCGGCGGCTTCCGCTCGGTCAATGTGCGCCTGCGCGAGGCGTTCAACCTCTATGCCAATGTGCGCCCGGCCCGCACCCTGGTGCCGGGCCGCTTCGAGAATATCGACCTGGTGCTGGTGCGCGAGAACGTCGGCGGCTTCTATGTGGCCCATGACTACTACATCCCGGTCGGCGACGACCCGCATGCGGTAGCGGTGTCCACCGGCACCAACACGCGCGACGCCTGCCGGCGCATTGCCCGCTTCGCCTTCGAGTACGCCGTCAGGAACGGCCGCAAGAAGATTACCGTGGTGCACAAGGCCAATATCCTGAAGGCGCTCACCGGCATCTTCCTGGAAGCGGCGCGTGAAGTCGCCCAGGACTATGCCGGCCGCGTGGACATGGACGACATTATTGTCGACGCCTGCGCCATGCAGCTGGTGCTCAACCCGTGGCGCTTCGACATGCTGCTCTGTACCAACCTGTTCGGCGACATCCTGTCGGACCAGATCGCCGGCCTGGTTGGCGGGCTTGGCATGGCGCCGGGCGCCAACATCGGCGACGACGCTGCGATCTTCGAGGCGGTGCACGGCTCCGCGCCCGACATCGCCGGCAAGGGCATTGCCAACCCCATCTCGCTGATGCTGGCGGCCGGCCTGATGCTCGACCACGTGGGCCGACAGGACCTGGCCACGCGCCTGCGCTCAGCCATCGAGCTGACGCTCAGCCAGGACCAGGTGAAGACCGGCGACCTGCACGGCACGGCCTCCACGCTGCAGTTTGCGGACGCGGTAGTGAAACGCATCGAATCCGCCAACTGAGCCACACCCGCGCGGCCCGCCTGGGCCAGCGCACAAGACTGCCTCCCTCCGCGGTCATTCCATACCCGGCACGCCCTGCCGTGCCGGCGGGATCGGCCTCGCCCTTGACCTCGTGCGCCAGACGGACGCACACACACCCGCCCCCAAGCGCCCCACGCTGCAGGGCGGCAAAGAGATACAGAGAAAGATGTTGACCCTGCTCGCCTATTCGATGGTGATCGTGTTCATGGCACTGATCATGACCAAGCGGCTCTCCGCCATGGTGGCGCTGATCCTCGTTCCGATTGCGTTCGCCGCGATCGGCGGTTTCGGCCCGGAACTCGGCCCGATGATGCTGGACGGCGTCAAGAAGCTGGCGCCGACCGGCGTGATGCTGATGTTCGCCATCCTGTATTTCGGCCTGATGATCGATGCCGGGCTGTTCGATCCGGTGGTGCGGGTGATCCTGAAATTAGTGGGCGGCGATCCGGTCAAGATCATCATGGGCACCTTCGTGCTGGCCGCGCTGGTGTCGCTCGACGGCGACGGCTCGACCACTTACATGATCACCTGCGCCGCGATGCTCCCGCTCTACAAGCGCCTGGGCATCAGCCGGCTGGTGCTGGCCTGCGTGATCATGATGGCGGGCGGGCTGATGAACATCCTGCCCTGGGGCGGCCCGACCGCGCGTGCCGCCAGCGCGCTGGGCGTGGACGTGGGCTCGCTGTTCGTGCCGATGATCCTGCCGATGATTGTCACCGGCATGTGGGGCCTGTTCGTGGCATTCCTGCTCGGCCGCCGCGAACGCAACCGGCTTGGCACCATCGCACTGATGCGCACCGGGGCCGGTGATGACGGCCATGCCATGCCGGAGGCTGCCGCCGGCGATCCGCAGATCGCCAGGCCGAAGCTGCTGTGGTTCAACCTCCTGCTGACCATCGCCCTGATGGTGCTGCTGATTCTCGGCACCTTGCCGCTGCCTGCGCTGTTCATCATCGCATCCGCCATCGCGCTGATGGTCAACTACCCGAGCCTGCACGAACAGAAGGAGCGCATGGGCGCGCATGCCGCCAACGTCGTGCCGGTGGTGTCGCTGATCTTCGCCGCCGGCATCTTCGTCGGCATCCTGTCGGGCACCAAGATGGTCGACGCCATCGCCAACAGCGTCATCAGCGCCGTGCCGGACTGGATGGGCCCGTACATGGCCCTGGTGACCGGGGTGTTGAGCATTCCGTTCACGTTCTTTATCTCGAACGACGCGTTCTACTTCGGCATCCTGCCGATCCTGGCCAAGGCTGCCGCCGTCTATGGCATCGGCGCGGCGGAGATCGGACGCGCCTCGCTGATCGGGCAGCAGGTTCACCTGCTGAGCCCCCTGGTCGCGTCGACCTACCTGCTGGTCGGCCTGGCTGAGGTCGAATTTGGCGATCACCAGCGCTATACGCTGCTCTGGGCGCTGTCGGCGGCCGTGGTCATGATGCTGGCCACTGTTGCGTTCGGCGTGATTCCGGTCATTGGCCGGGCAGCGTGACAGCGAGGAAGCGGGACCGGGCGGGTCAACCACATCCGCCTGCCTGACGTTTTACCCGAACGCAACTTGCAAAAATTTACAAATAGCCTGGCAGACGGTCCGGCTGGGTCCGCCCTTCTGGCAATAGAGGATCACATATCGCCGGCACATAAGGCCACATTCGCATCGAATGATCCCGCCAGCCTTCCTTCGTTGCCAGGGACGTATGCAAAGCGTTGCAATAGGGTTAGATCGAATATGTTACTGAATGTAAATGGCGTAACTTGATTACAAGCTGTACCGCTGGCATTGCGACGCCAATGCTGGTGGCTTGAGTAGTGGGGGGCATCATGCAGCATTCCAGCCGATTCGCGTGCGACCTGGGCCGCGCGCATCAGTCCGGCCGCAACGGCCGCCACGGCAACACCGGTGCTTCCCGCAGCCAGTCCATTCGACATCGACGGCACCTGAGCCGCGCGCAGCACTTCTGGGTGCACCAGCGCCACCTTCCCACCTACGCACCCGCGGCAGAAGCCTGTCGCCCGCCCGCCCACCTTGCACGAAGCCGGCCGTGCGGCTGTCGGGCACGCCAACTGCGCTGAAGCCCGCATTGCGCAGCACCCGGTTTGCCGGCCCCTGCGCCAGAACAACACACCAACCAATTCAAAAAGGCGGGAATCGCCATGGCGCTCTATGCTCTGCGGGAACTCACGCTGCAGTCCCTTGGCCCGCTCGGGGCGATGATCGAAGCAGGTTATCGCGCAGTCAATTTCTGGGGCGAGTCGGTCGCCTGGCTTCCGGGACTGCGCGAGGCCGACGCCGCGCTTGAGTTGTTCACCCGGCTGACCAAGTCCTACGGGAAACCTCGCTTTGAGATCGACGAGGTCTTGGTACGTGGGCAACGGGTGGCCGTCACCGAGACCGCGCTCATCGAAGAGCCCTTCTGCCGGCTGCTGCATTTCAGGAAGGACATGTCCAGTCCTGGCCCCCGGGTGTTGCTGGTGGCGCCGCTCTCCGGCCACTACGCCACCCTGCTGCGCCCGACGGTCGAGGCATTGCTGCCCGGTCATGATGTCTATATCACCGACTGGGCCGATGCGCGCGTGGTCCCGCTTGACGCCGGGCACTTCGATCTTGGCGGCTATGTCGATTACCTGAAAAAGTTCTTGCGATACCTCGGCGCCGGCACGCATATCGTGGCGGTTTGCCAGCCCGGGGTCCCGGTGCTTTGCGCGGTCGCCCAGATGGCCGAAGACAACGAGCAGGTGCAGCCCCGCTCCATGACCCTGATCGCCGCGCCGATCGACACCCGCGTCAGCCCGACGGCGGTCGACCAGTTCGCGCGGCAACATTCGCTGGCGTGGTTCGAGGCCAACGTCATCGAACGGGTGCCCGCCGGCTACCCGGGAAACGGGCGCCGGGTGTATCCGGGCTTCCTCCAGCTTGCAGGCTTCGTATCGATGAACGTCGCACAGCACGCCGGTGCTCATCTCGACTTTTACCGCCACCTGGTCGATGGCAGGCAGAGCGAGGCAGCCAGGCATCGCAAGTTCTATGACGAGTACAACGCCGTACTCGACGTGCCGGCCGAGTACTACCTGGAAACCATCCAGAAGGTTTTCCTGGAGCATCACCTGTGCCGCGGCTGCATGGAAGTCGGCCAGCGCCGTGTCTACCCCGAGGCCATTAGGAACGTTTCATTGCTGACCATCGAAGGCAGCGACGATGACATCACCGGTCGCGGCCAGACCGAAGCGGCTCACGCGCTCTGCGCAGGCCTTGCCGCCGACCGGAAAGAACACCTGGTCGTCGACGGCGTGGGTCACTACGGCACCTTCGCCGGCCAGCGTTTCCGGGAGTCCATCCTGCCTGCCATGACGCAGTTCATTCAGCGGTGCGCAGACTGAGCGCTGCGTCGCATTGGCGAGGACGGTTGCGCAAGCTTCCAAGCCGGGGGACTGGCAAGCAGTGCAACGCCTGCGTATGCCAGCGAACAGACCTTTCCGATTGCCGTGGCACCCTTGCTCTCAAGGCGATCCGGCATGCGAAAGCGCTGCCAGTAGTGACCTTTGAAAGCTGGCCGCGATAGGGGCTTTGTTGCTGGTGGTCGTTTCTGCCTCACCGCATCTGCTGCCGCGGTCAGCGTCGGCTGGAGTTTTTGTGCGCCAGCGTCTATAACGGAACGCCTGCACGTCCCGCACCCGTGCTCGGAGTAACGGCGGGAGCTTTTGCCTGGTGACGTGACATCCGCCAGCCCTTCCATGGATCTGGCGCGTTGCTTTTCTGTCGTCACCGAGTTGTACAAAGAAGATAGCGGCAGGGGGTGTCACGTCATGGAATCCATTTCGAAGTTCACCCAGCGTTGCAGGATGTTGGGGTACTACGCGGTCGCCTGCATCAGCGTGGCCCTCGGGGTGCTGATTCCCCCTGCGCTTGCAGGTGACAAGACTACCGCCTCCTACAGCTACTTCGTAAGCGGCACAAAGTACTTCGAGACTGGCAATCCGGTGCCGGTGCAGACCCTCCCCACACCGCAGCCACAGGCGGTGCAGCCGGTGGTCATCATGGGTGGCGGGCCCGATGTAGACGGCGCGTATCGCTGGATGATTCAGCAAGCGGGCATTACGAAAGCAACGGGCGGCCGCCTGGTCGTGATTCGCGCGACCGGCACCGACGCTTACGACCCTTACTTCTATTACAGCAACAAGAAGAACGCGACCGATATGCCCGCGGTGGACGGGTATGTCGGTGGCGCGTACCTCGGCCTGACTGCGGCGGAAACGCTGGTTATTACCGACACTGCCGCGGCGAATGACCCGTTTGTCAATGCCGTTGTCGGCAGCGCGAACGCGTTGTGGATTGCGGGCGGCGACCAGAGCAACTACATCAAGTTCTGGAAAGGTACGAAGCTCAACGCGACCATCGCCGCGCTCATGCAGCAGAACGTACCTGTTGGCGGCACCAGCGCCGGGGCCAACGTGCTGGGGCAGTTCGTTTTCTCCGCCATCGAAGGGACGGTCACATCGACGCAGGCGCTGAGCGATCCGTACAACAAGTACATGACATTTGACCCGAAAGGGTTCTCCGGGCCCAGTTTCCTGAACGCTACGGCACTGGACGATACGTTCGTCGATCCGCACTTCGACTCGCGCGATCGCATGGGCAGGCTGGTCACGTTCCTGTCAAGAAGCATTGCGCCATGGTCCGGTTCAGGCTGCGAGGGCGGAGTCCTGAAGAACCCGTCGGCCGCCCGCGGGATTGGCCTTGACGTCGAGACAGCATTGCAGATTCAGAAGATCTCAGGCCGTTTCATTGCACAGCGCGTCACCAACCTGTCCACGACATCGCCCAGCGCTGTTCACTTCCTGAGGCCACTGACTTCGCCCGCGGTCTGCGCGCCCGGCAAGCCGCTAACCATCTACGGCGTCCATGTCCAGCGGCTGGACGACGAGACTGTCTTTGATATGACAAACTGGTGGAACGGCGGCAGCGCGGGAATCGAAGCGTATGTCGTTGACGAGAACGCCGGCATCCAGAGCCCGGCCACCATACATTACTAGGGCCTGTTCGCCTCCTCCGCCAGCGCCTGGACCTCCGGGCCTGGTTCGCCATCCCTGGTAGCAATCAGTGCTTTCGGCGTCAGCGGGATCAAAAGCAGGATCATTGCGTACACCACGGTAGTCGCGATCACACAATATGTGAAACCGTGCGTTGGGCTGCTGTTATAGATCCATGAGCCCAGGAGATCGCCGGCACGCGCCGAGAGCGCGAGAACGCCATCCACCAGCATCATCAAGGTTCCTTGCAGGCCTGGCGGACAGGACCGCATCGCGAGATCGAAGTATGCTGCCGTGGCGACACCGCCCATCAGCCCTATCGGTGCCGCCAAGACAAGGGCAAGATTGGCCGAGTGAATGAATGCCAGCGGAATCATCTGCGGCACTGCGACGATCGTTCCCCACCACAGCAGCTTGTTCAGCGATACCTTCTTGCACAAGAAGCCATACAGCAAGAATGTCGGGATGAAGGCGGCGGCAAAGATCCCGTTGTAGTACGAGTAAACGGAATCCGATGCATGCAGCTCATTGCTCAGATAGAACTGCAGCGGCGTGGCCGCTCCTGGCGCAAAGTTCCACAGAAAGCAGATGAGAACCGCTGGATAAACAGCCTTATGTCTCACCAGCCGCCTGACATTGCCAACGAGATCCGTGCCCCTGGCTTGCGGCTTCTCGTAAAGATGGCCGAAGACGGAAACGGGCTTCCAGAGCCCCAACAGGGCAATCGACAAGGCGAACATCGCTACCAGGAGGAAGGCTTCTTTTGCAGCCAGATGATCGGAGATGTACCCGGAGGCGAACGCTGCCGCAACAACCGGGACCGAGCCGACCACGTTCAACAGTGCGCTCAGGCGCCCGGACATGAGCTTCTCCTGGCCCACCAGAGCGATCAGCCCCTGATACGCTGCGGCGATAAACCGGGACGACAGCATTGCCAGCAGCAACCCGATGACCAGTCCCGCGTATGAGAAACCTGAAAACGCCATCCAGATGAATGCCACTGCGGTCACCGGAGCGAAAATCAGGAAGAAGCCGCGATCCCGCAATCCCAGCGGGCTCCATTGGTCGCGCGCGAGACCAAAAACGAATGCAAGATACACCGGTATTCCCGTCACCAGCCGGAATATCGAGATCTGCGTTGCGGTCGCATGCAACTGGTTCTTGAGCAGGTACGACGTCTGTATATCCACCAGGGAACCGGCTGGTGTTGCCAGAGCGATGAACAGGGTCAGGCAACCGAAATACAGCAGGGTTCGGTCGCTGCCCTCGGAACCATCATGACCAGAAGCGGCCAGCATTTTCGTCGCTCAGCGTTGCACGTATCAGATGTCCCACGCCAGGCGAATCCGCTCGCGAATGCCAGCCAGGCGCTCGACCGGCTCATTGGCGTATACGAAGCGCAGGTACCGGGCCATCCATCGGCGTGGCCGCCACCTCGCGGATCGTATGTGACGCCGGATGATGTCATCCCTTCTTTCTCTCAACTCCATTGAAATGGGAAAACGAGCCAGGGGCAAGTGACATTGCGCATGGAAGCAATGTTTGCTGACGCACATTGGCCGCGGCAATCCTCGCTTCCTGGCGATGACTTCCCATCGTGGGGCGCCTAAGATTGCCAGACATCAAAAAGGGGCACCGCCTGGCACCGTGGCCGGCTCGCTTTGGAGCGACCGCATGCCTCAGACCTGGCTACCCTCTCCACGGCGACGTTCTCACTGACGGAGCAGAGAAACATGAAACCAGAACCATTTGCAGTGACTCCGGATGCGTATGCACGCGCGCTCAACGTGGTAGGAGAAAGGATCACGGTGCTGGCGTCCAATGCCGCCACGCAAGGTTATGAGGTATTTCTGCAGCAGGGCGAAGAAGGCAGTGGCCCACCGCCCCATAGCCATGACTGGGACGAATCGTTCTACGTTACCAGGGGGACGATCGAGATCGGCTATGGCGATCAAGCGATCACTGCTGTCGCTGGCACCTTTGTTCATGTGCCGGCGGGCACCGTGCATTACTTCCGGTTCGGCATCGGCGGCGGCGAAATGATTTCAGTCACCAGCCACGGCGGAAGCGCATCGCGCTTGTTCACGCGGCTCGATGAGGAAATTCCGCCAGGCGCGCCAGACATGGAGAAGCTATTGGCGGTGGCGCAAGAGTGTGGCATCAAAATTTCAGGGTGAGCGCTGGCCCGGACACACCCCCTCGCTTCGACCGCTGCCTCGGCTGAGGTTCTTCCTTCTGCGTGTTTCGCCGCAACCTGCTACGCAGCCACGGCCTTGCGCTCCCTGCCTGATTTCGTTCCCGGCTGGGCATTCGGCCCTGCCGCGCCCTGCAGCAGCCAGCAGCTCAACTGCACCGAGCGCGCCATCAGCCTGCGCCGTCCGGCAGCATCGGCTTCGATGTAGTCGACGCATTGATGGAATAGGTAGGAAACGACGTACGCGCAGACGTCGTCAATGGCCGGGCGTGAGAGCTTGGGACACAACCCCAGCCGTTCGATGTCTTCCGCCATCTCGGCGGCGATGTCATCCAGCACCGTGCGAATGGCAACGCGAAGCGCGGGCTGCGGGCCCGTGATCCCGCACACACCAACGATGAATGCATCCGGGTGATGCTGCGCGTACAAGAACAGGGCTTCGCACGCACGCGTGGCCACTTCACCCGGGTTGTCGCGGGCAGCGGCCCATCGGACCGCACGCAGCATCGGCCGCAGTTCGGCGCTTACCTCGGCCATGGCGGTGATGGCCAGGTCTTCCATGTCGCTGAAATGCCGGTAGAACGTGTTGGGATTCAGGCCGGCCTCGCGCGCGATCTCGCGCAGCTTGAGTGCCGCAAAGCTGCGCTTGGCTGCGGCCAGCCGCAACGCGGCGTCGATCAGGCGGCGTTTGCCGTCGGCAATGGCTTCCATGAATGCGGTTTAGTAGCAGGACTCGGTTTTTGCCCGACATGCTTCGTTGACAGCATGTCTACAGTTGTCTACGCTTGCGCCGGTAGACAGATGTCTACGTTAAATGAAACGGCCGCACGTGGCAAATCGCGTGTCAGCGCCCGTTCAGGAGACACCGCCCTGCCATGCCGCCGCCCATTGAGCTATCCAGCCCCGACCAGGCCTCCGACGCGCCGCATCCATCCCCTGCCCGCCCCATGCATGCCCCCAACCCTGAGCCCATCCCGCGCGACCCGGGTTGGCCGCTGGTGGGCAACCTGCTGCAGATCACACCCGGTGCGCTGGGCCAGCACCTGCTGGCGCGCAGCCGCCATCATGACGGCATCTTCGAGCTGAATTTCGCCGGCCGGCGCGTGCCGTTTGTGACGTCGGTGGCACTGGCCAGCGAGTTGTGCGATGCCGCGCGTTTCCGCAAGTACATCGGCCCGCCGCTGTCCTACCTGCGCGGCATGGCCGGCGATGGCCTGTTCACCGCACGCTCCGACGAGGCCAACTGGGGCAAGGCGCACCGCATCCTGATGCCGGCGTTCAGCCAGCGCGCGATGAAGGGCTACTTCGACGTCATGCTGCGCGTGGCCAACCGGCTGGTGGACAAATGGGACCGGCAAGGCCCGGATGCCGATATCGCCGTCGCGGACGACATGACGCGGCTGACGCTCGATACCATCGCGCTGTCCGGCTTCGGCTACGACTTTGAATCGTTCGCCAGCGCAAACCTGCACCCCTTCATCGAGGCCATGGTCGGCGCGCTGGAAGAGGCGATGTCCAAGCTGACGCGCTTTGCCCTGCAAGACCGCTTCATGCATGCGGCACACCAGAAGTTCGACCAGGACACCCGCTTCATGCGCGACCTGGTTGACGACGTGATCCGGCGGCGGCGCGCGGGCAACGCGGCGCAACGCCGGGGCAGCACGGCCAACGACCTGCTCGGCCTGATGCTGGAAGCGCGGGATCCGGACACCGACCAGCGGCTGGACGACGAGAACATCCGCAACCAGGTGATCACGTTCCTGATCGCGGGTCACGAGACCACCAGCGGGCTGCTCACCTTCGCGCTGTACGAACTGCTGCGCAACCCGGGCGTGATGGCACAGGCTTACGCGGAGGTGGACGCCGTGTTGCCCGGCGACGCTGCGCCGGTCTACGCCGACCTGGCGCGGCTGCCGGTACTGGACCGCGTGCTGAAGGAAACGTTGCGCCTGTGGCCCACCGCGCCCGCCTTCGCCGTAGCGCCGTTTGAAGATACGCTGCTGGGCGGCCGCTACCTGATCCGCAAGGACAGGCGCCTGTCGGTGGTGCTGACCGCGCTGCACCGCGACCCCAAGGTGTGGGCCGACCCGGAACGCTTTGACATCGACCGTTTCCTGCCTGAGCAGGAGGCAAAGCTGCCGCGCCACGCCTACATGCCTTTCGGCAACGGGGAGCGTGCCTGCATCGGCCGCCAGTTTGCGCTGACCGAGGCCAAGCTGGCACTGGCGCTGATGCTGCGCAATTTCCAGTTCACCGATGCGCACGATTACCAGTTCCGCATCAAGGAAACGCTGACGATCAAACCCGACGGATTCACGGTGCGTGCGCGCCGGCGCCGGCCGCATGAGCGCATCGCTGCGGCGCCGGTCGCCGGGACCGCGCAAGCGCCGCAGGCGGGCCCTGATGTGCAGGGCGGCGGCAGGCCGCTTGCCGTGCTGTGCGGATCCAGCCTTGGCACCGCGCGCGAACTGGCTGAGCAGGTGCATACCGGCGCGCTGGCGGCGGGCTTTGATGCGACGCTGCGCGACCTGGACGATGTGGCCGACGCGCTCCCGACCACCGGCCTGGCCGTCATCATCGCCGCCACCTATAATGGCCGCGCGCCGGACTCGGCAAGGCGCCTCGAAGCGCTGCTCGATAGCGGCGCCGCCAGCGGCTACCGCGCAGAAGGGCTAAGCGTGGCCGTGTTGGGCTGCGGCAACTCGCAATGGCCGACGTACCAGGCCTTCCCGCGCCGGGTCTATGAATTCTTCACCAATGCCGGCGCCAGTCCGCTGCTGCCGCGTGGCGAAGCCGACGGCAACGGCGACTTCGACCAGGCCGCGGAACGCTGGCTGGCCTCGCTGTGGCAAGCCTTGCAGGCCGGTGACAGCGTGGGCGGGCCGGCCCACGGAACGCCGCCGGTCCGGGTGCAGATGAGAGACGTCGCCGAGATCCGCGCGTCCACGCTGCCGGCAAACACCCAGGGCTTCACGGTCCTGGCCAACACCGAGCTGGTGAACGATCCATCCGGCCTGTGGGACTTCTCGCGCGAGGCGCCGCGGACTTCCACGCGCGATATCCGCCTCAGGCTGCCCGCAGGCGTGCGCTACGCCACGGGCGACCACCTCGCCGTCTATCCGCAGAACCAGCCCGGGATGGTCGCGGCCCTGTGCGAGCGGATCGGCATCGACCCGGACGCCATCGTCACCTTGTCCGCCTCCGGCGGGGCCGCGCGCGGCCTGCCGCTGGGCGAGGCCCTGTCCGTGCGGCAGCTGCTGACCCATTTTGTGGAACTGCAGGACGTGGTGTCGCGCCAGACCTTGCGCCTGCTGTCGCAGTCTTCGCGCTGCCCGGTCACGCGCCAGGCCCTGCAGCAGCTGGCCTCGGACGACGCCGAGAGCGGGTACGCCGCCCAGGTGGCACCGCGCCGGCTCGGGCTGGCCGACATGCTGGACCGCTTTCCCGCCATCGAGTTGGACCTGGCCGGCCTGCTGGCTTGCACCGTGCCGATGCGGCCGAGGTTCTATTCGATTGCCTCATCGCCGCTGGTCTCACCCGACGTGGCAACCATCACCGTCGGCACGGTCTGGTCTGCGGCGCTGTCGGGCCGCAGACTCTTCCGCGGCGTGGCTTCTACCTGGCTGCAGGGCCTGGCGCCCGGCGCCATGGTGGCGGGCGCCATCCGCACGCCCAATCCCGCCTTCGCTCCTGCGGCGGACCCGGCCACGCCCATGATCCTGATCGGCCCCGGCACGGGCATTGCCCCGTTCCGAGGCTTTCTTGAGGAGCGGGCCGCGCAACAGGCGGCCGGCCAGCCGGTGGCCCCGGCGCAGCTGTACTACGGGTGCCGCCACCCCGCGCACGACTGGCTGTACCGCGACGACGTGGCGCGCTGGCAGGCACAGGGCGTGGTGCAGGTCCACCTGGCCTGTTCCGTCGTGGATGGCGAGCCGCGCTACGTGCAGGACCTGTTGTGGCAGCGCCGTGCCGATGTCTGGGCCCGGCTGAACCAGGGTGCGATCGTCTACGTGTGCGGCGACGGCCGCCACATGGCGCCCGCGGTCAGGCAGGTGCTGATTCAGATCGGCGCAGAGCAAGGGGGGATGACACCAGAGGCTGCGTCGGACTGGCTGGCGGAGTTGGTCAGCACGGGCAGGTACCGGCAGGATGTCTTCAACTGACGCCCCGCCGGGTCGCTCGGTCGCGTCGCTGGCGCGGTACTAGCCCTGGAAGGGCTTGCCCATCGGCTTGAGACGGATGCCGGGGGCAAGCCTGGTCCAGGGCAGGTCTGCGGGATCCGCCGTCATCGGGCCGGGCGCCTTGGCCACCAGCACGGCGTGCGCGATGCCCTGGAAATCGGCCCGGAAATGCACCGAGCTCTTGTTGACGAGAATCTTCATGGCCTCGGGCTCTACCCCGCCTACGCGGAACAGGTTGCGGTCCAGCATCTGGGCCTTGCCGGCACTGACGACCACCAGCACATCGTCGATACTCAACAGCGCGACGGGCCCGACATCGGCCAGCATGCCGTTCATCATCGGCCCGCCGTAGCGGCATACGCCATCGGAGAGCTTCAGCACCTTAAAGCGCCCCCGCAGCGGCTCGTCACCGGGGACCCCGGAAACACCGCCGAGAGCGACGTCGATGGTGGCTCCCACGCCGGCGCGGTGCGCCTCGGCCGCCACGGCCGGATCCCAGATCAGCCCGATGGCCGCGTGCCGCGCGCCGTGACGCAGCAAGGCGCGCAGCATGCCCGTGGTGTTCGAATCGCCGCCGGCCCCGGGATTGTCCTGCGTGTCGGCAATGACCACCGGGCGCGTCGCCCCCTCGGCCAGCCGCATGGCCTCGAGCACGGCTTCGTCCGGCGAGAGGAACGGGACCTCCCAGGCAGGCTCCTCCGCCAGCATCCGGTCGTACAAGGCCTGCACCGCCGCCTCGACCGCTGCGGCATCCTCGCCGTATCCCCAGATCACCGGCCCGCATTCCGGGAAATCGGCTGCGGGAAAGCCCGGCGCGAACGACAGCGACACCACGGCGCCGCTTTCCCCCTGCTGCAGCAGCGAATACATGGCGCGGGCAGGCTCCAGCATCGTGCACATGCCGTTGATCGGGATCAGGAACGGCAGCCGGCGTACGGCGCGATGCAGCGGCCCCCTGCCCTCCAGCAAACGCTGCAGTAATGCCGCGGCCCGCTCGCCGGTCTCGGCCATGTCCACGTGCGGATACGTACGATAGGCCACCAGTGCGTCGGCGGCCTCGAGCATCGCTCGCGTGACGTTGGCATGCAGATCGAGCGACGCGACCACGGGCACGCCCGGCCCCACCACGGCACGGATGCGCGTGAGCAGGGTGCCTTCGCCATCGTCCGTATGTTCGGCAACCATCGCGCCATGCAGGTCCAGATAGACCGCATCGAACCCGCCGGCGCGCGTGGCCTCGACGATTTCGCCGGCAATGCGCTCGAACGCATCCTCAGTCACGTGCGCGGATGGGCTGGCGCCGGCCCAGATCACCGGCAGCAGCGTCCAGCCGCGCCGCTCTGCCGCGGCAATGAAGCCGCCGGCCGGAATGTTGACGTCGCGCAGCGACAGCACGTCATCGCCACGCACCATCGCCGGAAAGCCCTCGCCGCGCTCGAAGCTGGCATAGGTGGCCTTTGACGGTGCAAAGGTATTGGTCTCGTGCTGAAATCCGGCGATCAGAATCCGTGTTGCCAATGTTGTCTCCGTAAGTTGAATGGCCAGCCTCAGGCGGGCGAGACCGCGCCCTGGGGCGATGGCATCCGGTTGGCTACCAGTACGGCCGCTCCGGCCATCAGCAGCGCCACCATCACCAGCAGGCCGGCCTGCATGCTGCCGGTGGCGGTGCGCACCGCCCCAATGATGGTCGGGCTCAGGAAGCCGCCAATCAGGCCGATGGTATTGATCAGCGCGATGCCACCCGCGGCGGCATCACCCTTCAGGTATTGCGACGGAATCGCCCAGAACACCGTGTAGGCGGCCCACATCATCGCCGTGGCGACGGTCATGCAAAGCAATGACAGCGGCAGGTTTCCACTCGACACCGTGGCCAGGGCCAGCGCCACGGCGCCGACAAATGCGGGGACCGCGCTGTGCCAGCGGCGCTCGCCGCGACGATCCGAGCTGCGGCCGATCACGACCATGGCAATCGCCGCCGCCATGTACGGAATCATCGAATACAGCCCGATCTGCATGGTGTCCGTGACGCCGTCGGCCTTGAGGATCGACGGCAGCCAGAAGCTCACGGCGTAGATGCCGCAGATCATCGTGAAGTAGGCAAAGGCTAGCAGGTAGACGCGCCGATCGCGTGCCACCTGGCCGAATGACTGGTGGCCGCCTGCCGGCACCTGCAGTTCAGCCGCCAGCATGCGCTTCTCTTCGTCGCTGAGCCACTTCGCCTCGGCGGGCCTGTCGGCCAGCACGCGCAGCGCCAGGGCACCGAGCAGCACGCAAGGCAGCCCTTCGACCAGGAACATCCATTGCCAGCCCGCCAGGCCATGCGCGCCGGACAGGCCTGTCATCAGCCACGTAGACAGCGGCGAGCCGAAGATCCCGCCGATGGGCCCGGCCAGCATCACCACGGCCATCACGCGCGCCATGCGCCGCTGCCCGTACCAGTAGGTGAGATAGAAGATCATGCCCGGTGCAAAGCCGGCCTCGAACACGCCGAGCAGAAAGCGCAGCACATAGAACGTGGTCTCGTCACGCACGAACATCATGCCCGCGGAAGTGATACCCCACAGCACCAGGATGCGGCTGATGGTCTTGCGGGCACCAATCCGGGGCAGCAGCAGGTTGCTCGGGATTTCGAACAGGACGTAACCGAAGAAGAAGATGCCGGCGCCCAGCCCGTACACCGCATCGGAAAAGCCGAGATCGCTTTGCATCTGCAGTTTGGCAAAGCCGATATTGACGCGATCCAGGTAGGCAAAGGTGTAGCAGAGCAGCAGGAACGGCAACAGGCGCCAGTTCAGCTTGCGGTACAGCGCCTGCTGCGCGGCGCTGGCGTACTCCGGCGTGGTACGTGGGGGCAGGGTTGCGGACATGTCGGTCTCTCCCGTGGTCGGCTCTATCTCTTGTGGATGCGATGTCGTTCAGGGTCGATCCTCTGGCATATGAAAAAACAGAGCAAGAGCAACTTAAGTCCGCTATCGTTGCCCTATTGGCAACAGCGGGATCCGACATGCGGGAACTGAACCAGCGCAGGCTGCGCTATTTCCACGAGGTACTGACACATGGCTCGATCCGTGGTGCGGCCGACAGCATCAACACCTCGCCATCGGTGATCACGCGCCAGATCCGGCTGCTGGAAGAGGAGGTCGGCGCGCCGCTGTTCGACCGCCATGCACGCGGGGTGCAGCCGACCGAAGCCGCAGTACACCTGCTTGAGTACTGGCGCGGCTGCCGCGCACAGCAGGAGCTCTTCGAGGACCGCCTGCAGGCCTTGCGCGGCCTGCAGCACGGCCAGGTGCGCATCGCCACCAGCGAGGGCTATGTCGACGGACTGATGGACGAAGTGCTGACGGATTTCTGTGCGCGCTATCCCAGGCTCGACGTGACCGTCGACATCCTCCCGGTCAACAACGTCCTGCAAGAGGTAGCGGAAAGCCGCGCGCATATCGGGCTGGCCTACAATCCGCCTACGCATGCCGATATCACCTGGGTTGCCACGTCATCGCAACCGGTGGTGCTGCTGGTGCATGCCGGGCATCCCCTGGCACGCCGGGGCGGCAAGGTCGACGTGCGCGAACTGGGCGACTACCCGCTGGCGATGATGCCGCCGGCATTCGGACTCGGGCAGGTCGTGCAGATGCTGGCCTACACGGAGAATGTCCAGATCCGCCCGACGCTGACCACGAACTCCCTGGCCGTGCTGCGCCATTTCGTGAAGCGGCATGATGGCATCACGCTGATCGGCGGGTTCGCGGCCTATCGTGAATTGCAGTCCGCCGAACTGGTTACGCTGCCTATCGCCCATCCGCTGTTCGAGGCCGCCAAGGCACGTCTGCTGGTGAAGACAGGCCGCCCGATGGGCGTGGCCGCGAATACGCTGCTGGACTGCATCCTGCGCGACATGCAGATGTTCGCGACAGCCCGTTCGCGCAGTCGGGGACGACCCCGTCCAGGAAGCCGCCGCGCAGGTGACTGAGCGGCGAAGGTGCAACGCCCGGTCAGACCTTCCTGACGAACTCCGATTTCAGGCTCATGGCACCAAAGCCGTCGATCTTGCAGTCGATATCGTGGTCACCGTCGACCAGGCGAATGTTCTTCACCTTGGTACCCATCTTGACCACACCGGCCGACCCCTTCAGCTTCAGGTCCTTGATGACGGTGACGGTGTCCCCATCCTGCAGGATATTGCCTGCCGCATCGCGATACACCCTGGCTTCCGGTTCGGTCGGCGCCGCGGCCTGCGCCGACCATTCATGCGCGCATTCCGGGCAGATGTAGAGGCCTCCGTCTTCATAGGTGAACTCGGAATGACATTTTGGGCAGGGAGGCAAAGCGCTCATGGGGACTCTCGGGTGTCTGGCCAGGGCCGTAAAGGAGCAGAAGTATACCGCCCCGGCCTATGGCAACATATCGGGCGGCAGCACGCTCCATCCCGAAACGCTGCCGGATGTCGTCAGGCGTTGGCTCCTGAGGACGCCGTTGTCGTCGAACTCGAAGAAAACCGTCGACGACCGGATCGCGCCGCCGGCGAACAGCGGGCCAATGAACGGGATAAAGCTCTCAGGGTGCGGCCTGGAGGCCGCAAACGAATAGATCAGGATGGTTGACCCGTTGACCAGGGTAGTCTGCGACGAGGGCTTCCCCAGCTGGCTGGTAACGTCGTCGAGGGTGGAGAAACCGAGCAGGAAGTTCGACATTTGCTCCTGTTTCACCTCGACGCCCGTCGATACGCAGGCGGCCAGCATGACGCAAGTCACAATCAATGCGTGAGCAGGCTTCATGTCGTCACCGCCATACTGTTTGCGCCGTGACGGGAACGCGCTGGAGGCGCCCGGCAGGCCATTCAGAAAGCATACAACTTTGCTGAACGCTGCGCTGAGGCGCCCGCAGGGCGCCTGCCCTCCTTGCCGGCCCCCTACTCCGGCACGAAATGTATCGACCGCAGCAACTCCGCCTGCCGATCATGGGCGGCGCGCGCCTCCCTGGACAGCGCCTCGCTGCTGAGCGGCTGCCCGGCGTCCATGCCCATGGCCTCCACGCGCTCGCGGTAGCCGGGCTGCTGCACGATGGCCAGCGTGGCGTTGCGGATCCTTTCCTGCACCGCCGCCGGCACGTCCGGTGGCAGCCACACCCCCATCCAGCTGGGCTCCGTCATCGCCGCGAAGCCGACTTCGGCGAAGGTCGGCACATCCGGCAACGCGGGGATGCGCTTGGGATACGCCACGGCATAGGCCTTGAGCTTGCCGGACTTGATCAGCGGCAGCGACGTGGCCAGGCCGTCGAACATCAGCGGCACATGGCCGCCCATCACGTCCTGCAGCGCGGGCGGCGATCCCTTGTAGCCGACATGGTTCATGTTCACGCCTGCCAGGCGGTTGAACTGGACGCCGATGGTCTGCCCGCGCATGCCGGCGGCATAAGAGGCATAGTCGATCTGCCCGGGCTTGCTCTTGATGTAGGCAAGCAATTCGCTGAAGTTCTTCGCCGGCAGCTTGGGGTTGGCCACCAGCACCAGCCCGGTACGGGCCACCTGGGCAACGGGTTTCAGGTCCTTGAAAGGATCGAACGAGACCTTCAGCGCCAGCGGCGTCTCGGAGACGATGCCGCCCTGGATCAGCAGCAGTGTATGCCCGTCATGCGGTGCGGAAAGCAGGGTGTTGACGGCGATCGCCCCGGCGCCGCCAGGCTTCTGCTCGACAATCACCGGCTTGCCCAGCGACTGCGTCAGCCCCTCGGCCAGCAGGCGCCCGAGGAAATCGGCGGTGCCGCCGGCGGGGCCGCCGACCACGATCTTGACCACCTTGGTTGGCCACGCCTGGGCCTGGGCGGTCGATGGAAGCGCAGCCGGCAGCGCCACCGACAGCGCCAGGCCCAACATGCATGACAGCGACGCCCTGCGGCGCGCCGACGGTTGTGCTTGATTCATGGTTGTCTCCAATGTGCGAGGGTTGTTCAGGGCAGCAGCCGGCTTCATCGTGAGCCGGTGCTTTGCCACCCTTGCCCTTCTGCTGGCGGATCGCCAATGCCAACCGGCCCGGGTCAGGCGGCCTTGCGCAGGAAGCCCTGATTGCCGCCATTGCGGTTCGGCGCGAAGCCGTTGGCCTCCAGCGTCTCTTCGACGGTGTCGTAGAACACGCCGATCTTCTGGATTTCGCGCGCTTCCTGGGCCGTTGCCACCTTGCGGCCAAATTCGCCCGCGATGCGCACCAGCTGCTCGATCTGCTTCACCGTGCTCATCTTGGCCGTGCGCGACTGGTTCCAGAGGCAGTCCTCGGTTCCGCATCGCACATGCAGGCCCAGGGCAATCCCCATCATGTTCACAGGCAGCACGTTGCGCACGGAGCTTTCGACGGTCAGCACCGCGCCATCCGGGACGGCGCGAACGATGTTGGCGAGGTTGAAGACGCTGGGCGCATCCATGCCGCCGCTGATCGCCACCCAGTTCATGACCAGCGGGCCCTTGTACACGCCGCGCCGGATCAGCCGCTCAACGGATTCGAAGCTGTTGATGTTGTAGCACTGGAATGCGCTCTGGATGCCGGCAGCGGAAAGACGCCGGATGTGCTCTTCGACCCAGCCCGGCTGGGCGGGAACCGTCATTTCCTTGTACGCATTGAAGATCGCGGGGTTCTCTCGCGAGGTGCCCTTGAAATCCGCGAGTTCCGCATGCTCCGTCACGTTCATCTGCGACGTGTTTACCGTGACGGTCACCTGGTCCGGAACGGGGTCGAGTTCGGCAAGCATGTGGCGCGTGTCGTCGGACAGCCACTTGGCGGCATCCCCCTCGTTTTCCGGCGCAAAGCTGATCGATCCGCCCACCTGGATGATCATCTCCGGCACCGCCTTGCGCACCCCGGCGATCAGCTCGTTGAACTTGGACAGACGCTTCGAGCCTTTGCCGTCAAGCTCGCGCACATGCAGGTGCAGCACAGTCGCACCGGCGTTGTAGCAGTCCACGGCCTTCTGGATCTGGTCTTCCATCGTCACGGGGATGTCTTCCGGGAAATCGGACGGCAGCCAGCCCGGTGCGTAGGGTGCCGCCGTGATGATCAACGGCTGCTGGTTTTCAGGGAACAGGGATCCATCGAGGTAATTCACGGCATGTCTCCATTGATAAAGGCACGTGGCCTGGCGGCGGCTGGCGCGCCTTAGAACGGCTTGTCGCCGATGATGGCGGCGCGCTCCATCTTGCGCGGCGCCGGCCAGTAGTCCTGCACCGCGTAGTGCTGGGTGCAGCGGTTGTCCCAGATGGCCACGCTGTTGGGCTGCCAGCGGAAACGCACCTGGTATTCGGGAATCGCCGCCTGGCTGATCAGGTAGTTCAGCAGATGGCTGGCGCCCGGGGTCTTGTCCTGTCCGTAGCGCACGTTCTCGGGCGTATGGAAGTTGGCGAAATGCGTGGAGAAGCCGCAGACGTAGAGCGCCTTCTCGCCGGTTTCCGGATGCGTGCGCACCACCGGGTGCTCGACCATGGGGTACTGCGCGGCAAGGCTGGCGCGCTTTTCCGGGCTCATCGCCGCGCCGAACGAATGCTCGATGCTGTGCTTGGCGCGCAGCCCGGCGATACGCTGCTTGATGTCCTCGGGCAGGTGCTCGTAGGCCGCCGCCATGTTCACCCAGATGGTGTCGCCGCCGACCGGCGGGCATTCGATGCAGCGCAGCACGCAGCCCATGGGCGGGGTTTCGCGCCAGCTGCCGTCGGTGTGGTAGCTGTTCTCGTAGTTCTCGCGCTTGTCGCTGCGATAGATCTGGACCAGTCCCGGATGGTCGGGATCGCTGCCGGCGACGGGATGGTCTTCCAGTTCGCCGAAGCGGCGCGCGAATGCCACGTGATCCGCGCGGGAGATTTCCTGGTCGCGCAGGAACAGCACCTTGTGCGTGAGCAGCAGGGACTTGACCTCGGCAAACAGCGCGTCGTCGCGCGCGGCATCGGCCAGGCTGACGCCGCTGACTTCGGCGCCGATATTGCAGGTAAGGGGTTGGGCTCGCATGGGGACGCTCCTTTACAGCACAAAGATCGAAGACCCGGTGGTCTTGCGTGATTCCAGGTCGCGGTGGGCCTGCACGGCATCCTGCAGCGCATAGCGCTGGTTGATTTCGATGCGGATACGGCCAGCGGCAACGTGGCCGAACACCTCGGCGGCCAGTTCGGCCTTTTCGGCGGGGTCCGCAATGTAGTCGGCCAGCGCCGGTCGGGTCAGGTAGACCGAACCCTTTCTCGCCAGCAGCTGCGGATCAAACGGCGGGATGGTGCCGGAGGCCGTGCCGACGCAGACCATCAACCCGCGCCGCTTCAGCGAATCCAGCGACGCCATGAAGGTGCTCTTGCCCACGCTGTCGAAGACCACGGACACGCCCGCGCCATCGGTCAGCTCCCGCACCCGCTTTGCGACGTCCTCATGGCTGTAGTTGATGATGTGGTTGCAGCCATGGGCACGCGCCACCTCTGCCTTGGCCTCGGTCGAGACGGTGCCGATCACGGTCAGGCCGAGCAGCCTGGCCCATTGCGAGACGATCAGCCCCACGCCGCCGGCAGCCGCGTGCAGCAGGATGGTTTCGCCACCGCTGAACGGGTAGATGCGGCGCATCAGGTAGGCGGAGGTCAGGCCGCGCATGGTCATTGCCGCCGCGGTTTCGAAGCTGATCGCTTCCGGCAGGCGGATCAGCGGTGCGGCAGGCACCAGGCGCTCGGTGCTGTACGCACCCAGGGTGTTGATAAAGCCGGTATATGTGACGCGATCGCCCTCCGCGACATGGGTCACGCCCGGCCCGACCGCCTGCACCACGCCGGCTGCCTCCACGCCCATGCCGCTGGGCAGCGGCACCGGGTAGGTGCCGTTGCGGAAGTAAGTGTCGGCATAGTTCAGCCCGACGGCGGCGTGGCGGATCCGCACCTCGCCCGGGCCCGGGTCGCCGACCTCGGCGTCCTCATAGCGGAGGACTTCGGGCCCTCCGGTCTCGTACATGCGAATGGCTTTTGCCAAGGCTGTCTCCTGATTGTCGTGTCCTGCCCGCGCCGCTATCATTGGCGCGACGGTAACGATTGTCAGACAGCCATGGCGCGGCACCCTTGACCGATCGCGCCAGGATTTGACATTTGATGACGGACACGACCGACGCCCCCACCCACTCTCGCGGCAGCCTTATGACCGTCCTTGTTCGCAGCGCTTCCCTGACCAAATACCTGGAGATTGCCCGGGGCGCGGGCCTGGATCCGGTGCGCATGGTGGCCCAGGCAGGCCTGGACCAGGCCTGCCTGTACACCCCGGACCTGCGCATCCCGGAAGCGCGCCTGGCCGAAGTGCTGGAGGCATCGGCGCGAGTCACGGCCTGCCATTCGCTTGGCCTGATGGTGGGGGAATCGTGGCGCCTGTCAGACTTCGGCCCGGTCAGCCTGCTGCTGCAGCACCAGCCCACGCTGCGCCACGCGCTGGCGGAGATCGAGCGCTACCGCCACTGGCTCAGCGACTCCATCTCCATCCTGGTCACGGAATATCCAGAGATCACGGTGCTGCATGTGACGTTGCAGACGGGCCGGCACCAGCCCGGCAGGCAGGCCATGGAACTGACAGTCGCCGCCCTGTACAGCCTGATCCGCGCCATCCTGGGCACGTCCTGGAAGCCGCACAGCGTGCATTTCGCCCATGCGGCGCCGGCCGACCTGCAAATCCACCGGCGCCTGTTCGGACAACACATTGAGTTTGGTTCAGAGTTCGACGGGCTGGTGCTCGCCGGCGGCGACCTGGATCGCGTCAATCCCCTGGCCGATGCCAGCCTGGCCGGGTACGCCAGGGGCTTCCTCGACCTGCAGCCGGGGGTCGGCAAGCCTTCCATCGCGGCCGACGTCCGGCGCACCCTGCACCAGCTGTTGCCGCGCGGGCGCGGCGCGGTGGAACAGGTCGCGCAAAGCCTTGGCATCAGTCCGCGCACGCTGCAGCGCCAGCTGGAGCAGGATGGCGATACCTTCTCCGCACTGGTCAATGAAGTGCGCCGCGAGCTTGCGCAACGCTACCTGCAGGATCCGCAGCGCCCGCTCGCCCGGGTCGCCACGCTGCTGGGGTTTTCAGAACCCAGCGCATTCTCGCGCTGGTTCGCGGCACAGTTCGGCAAGTCGCCGACGCGCTGGCGCCAGGACGGCGCCTGAGACGGACTGCCTACTTCAGGTACTTCATCGTGGCGACACCCGTTGCCACCAGCAACTCCCCATCCAGCCACACCTCTGCGCGCGAAAAGAAGATCGAGCGTCCGCGCCGGTCGACCATGCCCTTCGCGGTCAGCAACTTGCCCGTCCCGTTACTCAGGAAGTTCGAGGTCAGCGACAGCGTGACCGCATGGCGCGCGGCCTCGCCCGGCGCCGAGTAAAGGCCCGAATAGCCAGTGGCGGCGTCGAGCAAGGTGCAGAGGGTGCCGCCATGCACCACCCGGCTGCGGTTGAGCATATTGGGCGCGAGCGGCAGCTCAAGTTCTACATAGTCGTCGCGCCACTGGGTGATCCTGACACCGATGCTCTCCAGTGCCGGATTGTCCAGACAGAACTCGCCATCGCCCTCACCTTGAGGTTTTACCGCATCCATTGCTTGGGTTTCCATTTCGCTGATCGTTTCTCTGATACCGGTGCAGCGCGTGGCTTGCTCGCTGGCCCGAAGCCCCATTTCTGCGCGATTTACGGCTTTTCGTAAATCTCTATTTCACGAAGCGCATCTTTTGCCAGCATGAATAGGCCACTGGGGGTCATTCATTCGCCGCGCCTGCGCCGCCTTTGACTCGGTATTGAGAACGACCTAGGCTAAGTAAGCTTCCCCTGCACCTTGGCCACACACCACGGGCAAGTGATGTACCAGCGACGTTGCGACGTCCTGCAAAACCAGGAGGGCTCACCCATGAACATGCGGCCAGATCCGACATTTCACGCCTCGCCGGAACTTGCGATCAGCGCACCAGCGGAATCATTTGCTTATACGGTGCTGCTAAGCCCCGACGCCTCGCAGCCAGACGCGCTCGCGGTGATCGACGCCAAACCCGGCTCGCCCACCTACAGCCAGGTCGTGCATACCGTGCCGATGACCAACAAGGGCGACGAGTTGCACCATTTCGGCTGGAATGCGTGCTCGTCGTCGTTGTCGCCGCTGACCGGCCATGCGTTTCTCGAACGGCGCTACCTGATCATTCCGGGCATGCGCTCGTCGCGCCTGTATATCATCGACACCAAGCCCCACCCGACCCAGGCACGGATCCACAAGATCGTTGAACCGGACGAGATCTTCCGCAAGACCGGCTACTCCAGGCCCCATACCGTGCACTGCGGGCCGGAGGGCATCTACGTCAGCACGCTCGGGGGCGGTGGCCCGGATGGCACGGACGGCGCGCCCGGCATCTTCATCATGGACTGCGAGACCTTCGACGTGCTGGGCCGCTGGGAAATCGACCGCGGCGAACAGGAGAAGCACTACGACTTCTGGTGGAACCTGCCGCGCGACTACATGGTGTCCAGCGAATGGGCCCTGCCGCCGCAGTTCGAGAACGGGCTGGTGCCCGAGGACCTGCTGGGCAACCGCTACGGGCACAAGCTGCATTTCTGGGACCTGCGGGCGCGCCGCAACGTGCAGACCATCGACCTGGGCGCCAACCACCAGATGGCGCTGGAAGTCCGGCCTGCGCATGATCCGATCCGGGAATACGGCTTTGTTGGCGTGGTGGTCGATACCACCAACCTGGAAGGCTCGATCTGGACCTGGTGGCGCGAAGGCGGCAAGTTCCACGCCGAGAAGACGGCAACCATCCCGCCCGAAGCCGCCGACGCAAGCCTGCTGCCGCCGCTGCTGCAGGGCTTCGGTGCCGTGCCGCCGCTGGTGACCGATATCGATCTGTCCCTCGACGACAAGTTCCTCTACGTGTCCTGCTGGGGCACCGGCGAAATGCGGCAGTATGACGTGAGCGATCCGCGCAACCTGAAGCTCGCCGGCTCGGTCCATATCGGCGGCATCGTCCGCCGCACGCCGCATCCCAACGGCAAGCCATTTGCCGGCGGCCCGCAGATGGTCGAGATCAGCCGCGACGGCAAGCGCGTCTACTGGACCAACTCGCTCTACTCCACCTGGGACAACCAGTTCTACCCAGACGGCATCCCCGGCACGCAGGTCATGGCGCATGCCGGCCCAGACGGCGGGCTGACGCTGGCCGATGACTATTGGGTCGAGTTTCCGGAAGGCTACCGCGCGCACCAGATCCGGCTGGAAGGCGGCGACTGTTCGACCGACTCGTTTTGCTATCCGTCGGTCAAGGCTTGACCGGTCACGCTTGGGAACAGATCGGCCTCTGGTCGGCAGTGCTGGCCAGCGGCCTCTATCACGGCATCAACCCGGCCATGGGCTGGCCGCTGGCGGTATCGAACGGCCTGCTGGCGCATAGCAGCCGCGCCCTCCTTGCCGCGCTCGGGTACCTGGCTTTCGGGCACGCGCTTGCGGTATTGGCGGTAACGCTGCCTTTCGGCATGCTGGCTGCCCTGGTCGCCTGGCAAGCGCAAATCCGCATCGGCGCCAGCGTGCTGCTGGTTGGTTGCGGCATCGTGCTGCTGCTCAGGCGAGGCCACCCGCGGGCACTGGTGCGCATCGCGCCATCGCGGCTAGCGCTATGGTCGTTCGCGGTGGCGATTGCGCATGGCGCCGGCCTGATGCTGGTGCCGATCTATCTTGGCCTCTGCCGTGTCGAGGCGGACCTGGGGCACCAGGCCGCCGCCACGCTCGCCAGCGCCAACCTGGGCATGGCGCTGGTGGTCGCCGTCATCCACACCCTGGCCATGTTCGCCGTGGGCGGCGGCATGGCATGGCTGGTCTACCGCTACCTGGGACTGAAGTTCGTGTCGCGGAGCTGGTTCAACCTGGAGGCGGTCTGGGCCGCCAGCCTCATCCTGGTCGGGATGCTGGCGCTGGGTCTTGAAGCCTTTGGATAAACGCTGAACTCAACCGGCCAGCCGCGCCGCCAGCCGCCCGCGCGTGATCGCGGCGATCTGCGCCAGCGCTTCGTCAAGCTCCTGCTGCGTGCTGCGGCCAAGGCGGCGCTCGAACGCGGCGAAGATGCCCTCGCGGGTGTAGTGGCGCACGCAGATGATGAACGGGAAGCCATGGCGCGCCTGGTAGTCAGCGGTGAGCTGGTCCAGCGCGGCCTCTTGCTGCGCCGACATCGCATCCAGGCCGGCGCTCTTCTGCTCGGCGTTGGAATCGGCCGTCATCGTGCCCGCGCGGATATTGCGTGCCGACAACTGCGGGTGCAGGTTCAGGAAATCGCGCTGGCGCGGCTCGTCGAGCTTGCGCACCACGTCCATCATGGCGCCATGCAGCGCCGTCGCCGATGCGAACGGCCGCTGCGCCCAGGCGCCCTCGGCGGCCTGCGGAAAGTGTTCGAACACGCTGCCGAAGGCATCGGCAAAGGCCGCTTCGTCCAGGGCGTTGACCGACGCCAGGTCGAGTGGTTGAGACATGGATGCTTCTCCCGTAGGGATCCCGCGCATGGGGAATCGTTGGATACGGGGCCGAGTATAGGAACGGCCCGCCACAGCGGCGAGAGCCCGCGCCCTATAGATCCCATAACAGAAACCGATACCGCTAGCGGCGCATATCGCGCAGGTCGCGCAGCTCCTGCGAGGCGGCGGTCAGCATGCCGCGCAGCCAGACATGCGCGGCCGAGCGGTGGCGCGACGGATGCCACAGCTGGTAGAAGCGCATGAACGGGAACTCGATCGGCGGTTCCAGCACCGCAAGCGGCACATGCTGCGCATGGTAGTTGGCGAAGTGGCGTGCGGTGGTCAGGATCAGGTCGGTGCCGGGGATCAGGCTGGGCGCCAGGTTGAAGTAGGGACAGCTGATGCGGTTGTCCCGGTGCACGCGCATGGTGCTCAGGCCGGCATCGACCAGGCCGCGCTGGTCGCGCGAATACGGCGTGGGCACGATATGCGAGGCGCCCAGGTAGGCCTGGGCGGTGAACTTGCCGGGCTGCGCATGCACGCTGTCCTGCGCCACCACGCACACCACCTCGTCTTCCAGCAGCACGGACAGGTGCAGGTGCTCAGGCGGATTGGGCCAGTTGCCGATCACGATATCGACCGTACCCGCCGACAGCGCCTGCTCGTAATCGAAGGTGGCCCCCAGCGGCAGCGCCGACAGCCGCGCGTGCGGCGCCGCACGCCGCACCGCGCGCACCACGTGCGCGAAGAACGGCGGGGCCAGGTAGTCAGGCATGGCCACCACGAAGCTCTGCTCGGTGGTGGCGGGGTCGAAGCGGTCGTCCGAGACCAGCAGGTTGTCCAGCGCGCTGAGCGCGGCCTGGGCATTGCGCGCCAGCTGCAACGCGCGCTCGGTCGGCACCATGACGTTCTTCTCGCGCGTGAGCAGCGGGTCGTTGAAGATCGCGCGCAGGCGCTTGAGCGCGGCGCTGATGGCCGGCTGCGACTGGTTCAGGCGGATCGCCGTGCGCGACACGCTCTGCTCGGCGATCAGGATGCACAGCACGCGCAGCAGGTAGGTATCGAACGGGTCGTCGGCGCGAATCATGTTGGGTCCGTGGCAGAAAAAGTGGAGGCCTGGCGGGTGCGGCTGCCGCCGCTCCGGGCGGCAACGCCGTGCCAGGCAATGGCGACTTTGTAGCGTGTCGCGCACCGCACGACAACCGGTACAACCCGGACGAGCCTGCCCGGTCCGCGTGCGCGCACCCCGGAAAACGGCCTGCCTAGGGTAATCCATAGGTCCGCCAGGGCCCCGCCGGAGCACCCGCAAACCCGCGCCACACAAGGGATTGCAGCCCATATCGGTGCTGCTATGGGGTCTATACCAGCCCCCTCGTTTCGCATTGGCGGGCCATTCATATACTTGCTCCCAACCCGGCGGACGGCATGCACCGCCGCCAAGCAAGACCTGGCAGAACACGACAAGACAGGAGACATCATGTCGATCACGAAACAAGGCATCCCGGTATTTGCCGGCACCGCCGACGACGCCGAGGACAGCGTCTACCGGAAGGTAACCTGGCGCCTGCTGCCCTTCCTTGGGGTGCTGTGGGTACTGGCCTGGCTGGACCGCGTCAACATCGGCTTCGCCAAGCTGCAGATGCTGGATGCGCTCCACTTCAGCGAGGCCGTGTACGGGCTGGGCGCGGGCATTTTCTTCCTTGGCTACTTCTTCTTCGAGGTGCCGTCGAACATGCTGCTGCAGAAGATCGGCGCCAAAAAGACGATCATGCGCATCACCATCTGCTGGGGCGTGATCTGCATGCTGCAGACCTTTGTCACCACGCCCACGCAGTTCTACATCCTGCGCTTCCTGCTGGGCGCATTCGAAGCCGGCTTCTACCCGGGCGTGATCCTGTACCTGACCTACTGGTACCCGTCGCAGCGCCGCGCGCGCGCCTTCGGCACCTTCATGTCCGCATCGGCCATCGCCGGCGTGCTGGGCGGCCCGCTGGCCGGCTGGATCATGACCAGCATGGCTGGCGTGAACGGCATGCACGGCTGGCAGTGGCTGTTCATCCTGGAAGGCATCCCGTCGGTGCTGGCCGGCATCTTTGCCTGGTTCTACATGACCGACAAGCCGGAGCAGGCGCGCTGGCTCTCCGACGACGAGAAGCGCGTGCTGCAGGACGCCCTCAAGCGCGACAACGCCGCCCTGGGCGAGCGCGGCCACGACTGGCGCACGCTCTTCACCAACCCCAAGGTGTGGCTGCTGATCGCGATCTTCTTCTGCCTGCTGTGCGCCAACTCGACGCTGACCTTCTGGATCCCGACCATCATCAAGGACGTGGGCTTCACCACGCCGATGGCGGTGGGCTGGATCGCCGCCGTGGCCTACCTGTGCGGCGCCGCCGGCATGATCCTCAACGGCGCGCATTCCGACCGCCGCAACGAAGTGCGCTGGCACTTCAGCGGCGCGGCGCTGGTCGGTGGCGGTGCCATGGCCGTGCTGGCCGTGCTGCTGGGCGCGCAGGTGCTGTCGCCGGTGATCGCACTGCTGGCCATGACCGCCGCGCTGGTCGGCACCATGAGCGCCATCCCCGTGTTCTGGCAGCTGCCCAACCGATACCTGGCAGGCAGCGCCGCCGCGGTGGGCGTGGCCCTGATCAACTCGGTGGCCAACCTGGCCGGCTTTGGCGCGCCCTATGTGATGGGGCTGATCAAGAACACTACCGGCAAGCTCACCTCCGGCCTGTACCTGGTGGCGGTGATCGAGGTGCTGGCCGCGGCGCTGGTGCTGGTCGGCATCCGCAAGCTGGGCGGCAAGCACGGCAAGCAAGGGGCCTGACATGGACGACTATGCTTTTGATCCCACCCGCCGGCGCTTCGCGCTGCAATCGATGACGCTGGGCGGAGGCGCGCTGCTGGCCGGCGCCAGCTGGGGCGCCACGCCGGAGGCGGCGGCCCCGAACCAGACCGCTGCGCCGGTGCAGCAAGGCGGCCTGAGCCCGCGCCTGACACTGCACGCGCTGGACACCTACCACGGCACGCCCGCGGCCGGTATGCGCGTGGAGATGTTCCGCATCGACAATGGCCAGCGCACGCCGCTGCAGACCGTCACGCTGGCCGCCAACGGCCGCAGCGAACCGCCGCTGCTGATCGGCGACAGCTACCGCACCGGCACCTATGAGCTGATCCTGCACGCGGACGAATACTTTGCCGCACGCAAGGCCAGCCTGCCGCAACCCTCCTTCCTGTCGAAGATCCCGCTGCGCCTGCGCGTCACCGACGCCAGCCAGCGCATCCACCTGCCCGTGCTGTTCGGGCCGTGGAGCTACAACTACTACCGCGGCAGCTGACGCCGCGGCCCAACCCGGAGACACACGCATCATGGCAGGCATCAGCACACATGTGCTCGACGTATCCCTGGGCCGCCCCGTGGCCGGCATGCAGGTGGAACTGTTCGACGTCGCCACCCAGCCGCCACGGCTGATCGCGCGCGCTCGCACCAACCACGACGGCCGCACCGACACGCCAATGCTGCCGCCGGCCCAGGCGCGCACCGGCGAGTTCGAGCTGCGCTTCTGGGTGGCGGACTACTTCCGCACCCCCGACGTCTTCGCCGACATCGTGCCCGTGCGCTTTACTATCGCGGACGCCGCGCAGCACTACCATGTGCCGTTGCTGTGTTCGCCGTGGAGCTTCGGGACGTATCGGGGCAGCTGAATGCAAGAAGCATGTCGCCCGTGCCGAAAAGCGGGCGACTGTCGACGACCTCGTCACCGCCCCCCTAGCGCGGCTTGCGCACTTCCGTTTCCCCTGGCAAGAGCACATCACCGTCGCTGGTCCGGGGCATCATCAGCGGCACCGGCTTCCCGGTCCGCTTTTCCACCATCTGCGAGCGCCGCTCGCCGCGCGCAAACAGATGGTGTTCGCCCCATTGGCGCAAGGCCAATACGACGGGGAACAAACTCTCTCCCTTTTTCGTCAGCACATACTCGTGATACGCACTGCCATCGGAAGCCGGCTGCGTCGTCAGGATGCCGGCTTCCACCAGCCAGCGCAGACGGTCGGCCAGGATGTTGCGCGCGACCGCCAGGCTGCGCTGGAAATCGCTGAAGCGGCGTATGCCGTCGAACGCATCGCGCACGATCATCAGCGACCAGCGCTCGCCGACCAGCTCCAGGGTGCGCGCAACGGGGCAGGTTTCATCGCTGGGGTCTTTGCGGGTGGCCATGTCTTGGTTGCCTTGGGGCTGTGCAGCCCGTCAATGTAGTTGCATTTTAAAACCAGTAGGCTTACGCTTCAACTGGTTTTGATTTGCAACCATATGAACTGGTATGGAAACCTCCCCCGCGGTGACGGCACCGCCTCCGACTTGCCCTGCGGCACCGTGTGCGAACCTGCCGCGCGGCGCCGTGCTGCTGTTCGCCTGCGCCAGCGGCCTGAGCGTCGCCAATGTCTATTACGCCCAGCCGCTGCTGGATGCGCTGATGGCGGATTTCTCCATCAGCGCCGGGGCCATCGGCGGCGTGGTCACCGCCACCCAGCTTGGCTGTGCCCTGGCGCTGCTGTTGCTGGTGCCGCTGGGCGACCTTGTGGAACGCCGCCGCCTGATGCTGGCACAGGTGCTTGCCCTGGCCGGCGCGCTGGCCGCCGTGGCGCTGGCGCCGTCCGTTACCGTGCTGCTGGCGGGGATGCTCCTGACCGGCTTGCTCGGCACCGCCATGACCCAGGGACTGATCGCCTACGCGGCCGCGGCAGCAGGACCGCATGAACGCGGGCGCGTGGTCGGCACCGCGCAGAGCGGTGTCTTTATCGGACTGCTGCTGGCGCGTGTCGTGGCCGGCGGCGTCAGCGACGTGGTCGGGTGGCGCAACGTCTATGTCTGCGCCGCAGCGGCGATGCTGGTGCTTGCGTGGCTGCTATGGCGTGCGCTGCCAGTGGTGGCCAGCGCCGGCCAGCGGATGCGCTATGCCAGCCTGGTCGCATCGATGTTCCTGCTGCTGCGCCGCGACCGGGTCTTGCAGATCCGGGGCACGATCGCGCTGCTGATGTTCGCGGCGTTCAACATCCTGTGGAGCGCCCTGGTATTGCCGCTGAGCGCTCCGCCCTACGCGCTGTCGCATACGGCCATCGGCGCCTTCGGGCTGGTTGGCGCGGTGGGTGCCCTGGCGGCCGCGCGTGCGGGACGCTGGGCGGACCAGGGCTTCGGGCAGCGCACCACGCTCGCGGCACTGGTGCTGCTGGTGGCGGCCTGGCTTCCGCTGTCGTGGCTGGAGACATCGCTGTGGCCGCTGGCCATTGGCATCGTGCTGCTCGACCTGGGCGGCCAGGCCATCCACGTCACCAACCAGAGCATGATCTTCCGCACCGACCCCGCGGTACATAGCCGGCTGGTCGGCGCGTACATGCTGTTCTACGCGGCGGGCAGCGGGCTGGGCGCCATTGCCACCACGGCAGTCTATGAGGCTGCCGGGTGGCGGGGCGTCTGCGTGCTGGGCGCCGTGGTCAGCTTGCTGGCGCTGATGTTCTGGGCCGCCACCCGCCGCTTCATGCCGGCGCAAGCCGCGCAGGCAGGCACACCCGTCATTAGCAAGATCGGACGGCAGGAAGCAAGAAAGCCGTAGAATCCCCGGCTGACAACTTCTCCTCAAGACCGTGAAAGCACTTTCCCGCCTGAACCTGAAGCAGGCCGCCCTGCTCTGTGCCGCCCTGCTGACATCCGTTTCGATCCATGCTGCATCTCCTGCCCAGCCTGACGCAGCCGGCAACACCGCGGCGCCGCTGGGACTGGAGCTGGGCAAGGCCAGGTGCTCTCGCCTGGCGCCGCCGCAGAATAACGCCAGGACCGGCAAGTCCGAGTGGGCCGGTGGCGATGCCGTCGAGCTCAGGCACCTGGAGCGCTTCCACCTCCCGGGCCTGACGCGCGTGATCCTGAACTGCGATGCGCAGGACACCGTGGCGCTGATCACGATGACGTTCGAGCGCACGGCGCTGGATGAGGTGCGCAAGAAGCTCGACGAACGCTATGCGTCCCTGCGCAAGACCGAAGGCGCGGCGGAGAATGGCTACGCCGAGTGGGCCGCCGCGAATGGCAGCCTGGAACTGCTCTATGGGCGCGACAGCAAGCACTTCACCGTGGCGTACTGGGCCAGGGGCGCGAAGGCGAGGTACTTCTCATATAGCGGCACTGACAACAAGAAGCCCGCCGCGGCCACGTCTGCCAGCCAGCCCCAGCCTGCGCCGCTGTGACCGCGGGCGGCTCGCGCCTAAAACCCCACTGCCTGCCCGTCGCGCCGCGAGTCCGAGGCCGCGATATAGCCGTCCGGCGCCTTGTAGATAAGCTGCGCCGAACCGAACTCCAGGCTGTCGCGCGGCGCCACTTCAACGCGATGGCCCATGCCGCGCAGCGTGGAGACCACGTCCGGCGGCAGATGCGCCTCGACATTCACCACCGGGCCGTGCTCCACGCGGAAGCGCGGGGCATCGCTCATGGCCTGCGGATTCTGGCCGAAGGCAGCAAGCCGCGCCATCATCTGCACGTGGCCCTGCGCCTGCATCGAGCCGCCCATCACGCCGAATGACATTACTGGCTCGCCATTGCGGGTGACGAAGCCCGGGATGATGGTGTGCATCGGCTGCTTGCCCGGCGCCACGCAGTTGGCGTGGCCGGGCTTCAGGTTGAAGCCCGCGCCGCGGTTATGCAGCGCGATGCCGGTGCCGGGCACCACCACGCCGGAGCCAAAGCCGCGGTAGTTGGACTGGATATACGACACCATCGAACCCGCGGCATCCGCGCTGGACAGGTAGACGGTGCCGCCGCTCTTCGGAACGCCAGCGGTGGGTGTGCCGGCGCGTTTCATATCGATCAGCGCCGCGCGCTCGGCAAGATAGGCCGGATCCAGGAAGGCGGCGGGCGCGTGCTGCATGGTGGCGGGGTCCGACACGTGGCGGTGCAGGTCGGCGAAGGCCAGCTTCATCGCCTCGATGCTGACGTGGTAGAAGCCGGCGCTGTCGCAGCCCATGCTTTCCACGTCGAAGCGGTCCAGGATGCCGAGGCCGATCAGCGCGGCGATGCCCTGGCCGTTCGGGGGAATTTCATGGAGCGTATAGCCGCGGAACTGCTGCGCCATCGGCTGGACCCAGGCGGCGCGATGCGCGGCCAGGTCGTCGGCGCGGATGGCGCCTCCGGTTTCCTCGGCGAACGCGACGATGCGCGCGGCGAGTTCACCCGTGTAGAAGCTTGCGCCATCGCTCTCGGCAATACGCTGCAGCGTGGCGGCCTGCTCCGGGAAACGCCAGCGCTCGCCCGCCTGCGGTGCCCTGCCGTCGCGCAGGAACGCCTTGGCAAAACCAGGCTGCCCGGCCAGCACCGGCACCTGCGCGGCCCATTGCCGTGCGATCTGCGGTGACACCAGGAAACCCTGTTCAGCGTACTCGATGGCCGGTGCGAACAGCCGCGCGAACGGCAGCTTGCCGAAGCGGGCCGACAGCGCCTTCCAGCCCGCGACCTGGCCCGGCACGGTGACCGTATCCCAGCCAACCTGGGGCATGCTGTCGTGCCCGGCGAAATGATCCAGGGTCCAGCGCGCCGGCGCCCGGCCGCTGGAGTTGAGCCCGTACAGCTGCCCCTCATGCCAGACCAGCGCGAACATGTCCCCGCCAATGCCGTTCATGACCGGCTCCACCACGGTCAGCGCAATCGCGCTGGCAATGGCGCTGTCGATGGCATTGCCGCCTTCGTACAGCATGCGCAGCCCCGCCTGCGCGGCGAGCGGCTGACTGGTGCTGACCGCGTTGGCGGCCAGCAGCGGCATCTTTTGCGACGGGTAGGGAAAGGTCCAGTCGAAAGGCAACATCGGGAACTCCATTCAGAACAGGTAAAAGGGCGCGCGGGCGGCGCCCCAGGGTTGCTGCACGCGGCTTATTGCAGCGTCACGCCGGATTGCTTGACGAGCTTTTCGGTGCGCGGGATCTCCGCGCTGACCATCGCGCTGAAATCGCCGACGCTGCCGCCGCGCGGCTCGGCACCGGTGGCAGCAAGGCGTTCACGGAACTCCGGGGCCTTGAGCAGCTTGTTGATCGAGACATTGAGCTTGCTGACCACGTCGGCCGGCGTGCCCTTGGGCGCGACAATGCCATACCACGGTGCGATATCGAAACCGGCATAACCCTGCTCGGCAATCGTCGGAATCTCCGGCGCGTTGGGCGAGCGCTTAGCGGTGGACATGCCGAGCGCGCGCAGCTTGCCGGCCTTCACATAGGGCAGGCCGGTCATGATGGTGTCGAAATACATCGACACCTGGCCCGACAGCAGCGCCGGGATCGCTTCGCCGGCGCCCTTGTACGGCACATGGACGATATCGATGCCGGCCGCGGCCTTCAGCATCTCGCCGGCGATATGCGAGGTGGTGCCGGCACCGAAGGAGGCATAGGTCAGCTTGCCGGGATTAGCCTTGGCATACGCGACCATCTCGGGCAGCGTCTTGAACGGCAGCGAGGGGTTGGACAATAGGATATTCGGCGTGACCGCGACCACTGCCACCTTCTCGAACGCATCCGGGTCATAGCTGAGCTTCTTGTACAGGAACCGGTTGGTCACCATCGACGCCGGCCCGGACATCAGCAGCGTATAGCCATCGGCCGGCGCGCGCGCGGCCACCTCGCTGCCGATCATCGCGGCGGCGCCCGGGCGGTTTTCAACCACAAAGGTCTGGCTGTATTCCTTGCCGAGCCCGATGCCGATCTGCCGCGAGATCAGGTCGGTGGCCGAGCCGGCCTGGAACGGCACGACAATACGCACCGGCTGGCTGGGCCAGTCGCGGGTGCCTTGCGCAAGTGCCAGTGAAGAGGCCGTCAGCATGGTGACAGCAAGCAGGCTGCGGATAGCAGTGGAACGCATCTTTGTACCCTCATCGATAAAATGGCATCCGCTGACAGGAACGGATGGCACTTCCCAGTCCGCAATATGCGTGCCATTGGCGTTGGGCCGATCCCGGCGCGCGTCCTGTCCGCCCCCTTCCCTTTCCCGGAAGTTTGCGCAGGTCTTGCACCGGAGTCGCCCACCTGGCACCGGCATTTGCCGGACTGTCTTGTCTCCATGGGGCCAGCGCACTGCGTGGGTGCGCCATGCCCCGCCCTGGTGGTGGGGTGTGCTTTACCCCATTGCTGTTATTCGACTTCCATGCAGAGGTACTTCGTCTCCAGATACTCGTCGATGCCATGGCGTGAGCCTTCGCGGCCCAGCCCCGATTGCTTGACGCCGCCGAACGGCGCCACCTCGTTGGAGATCAGCCCAGTATTGATGCCGACCATGCCGTACTCGAGCGCCTGCGCCACGCGCCAGATCTTCGCCATGTCGCGCGAGAAGAAGTAGGCGGCCAGCCCGGATTCGGTATCGTTCGCCATCGCCACCACTTCTTCTTCGCTGGTGAAGCGGAACAGCGGTGCCAGCGGGCCGAAGGTCTCCTCGCGCGCGACCCGCATCGACGAAGTTGCATTGGCCAGCACCGTCGGCGCGAAGAAGGTGCCGCCGAGCGCATGGCGCTGGCCGCCCGTCAGCACCGTGGCGCCGTGCGCGAGCGCGTCGGCGATATGCGCTTCGACCTTGGCTACCGCATCGGCGTCGATGAGCGGGCCTTGCGTGACCCCGCTGTCGACGCCATGGCCCGGCCGCAGCTTTTCGACCGCGCTGACCAGCCGGCGCGCGACCTCGTCGTAGACGCGGTCGTGCACATAAATGCGGTTGGCGCAGACACAGGTCTGGCCGCTGTTGCGGAACTTGGAGGCAAGGATGCCCTCGACCGCGCGATCCAGGTCGGCATCGTCGAAGATGATCAGCGGCGCGTTGCCACCCAGTTCCAGCGAGAGCTTCTTCACGGTGCCGGCGCACTGCGCCATCAGCAGCTTGCCGATCGCTGTCGAGCCGGTAAAGCTGAGCTTGCGCACCACCGCGCTGGCGCACAGCACGCCGCCGATCTGCACGGCGTCGCCGGTCACCACCTGCAGCACGCCACGCGGCACGCCGGCCTGTTCGCCCAGCACGGCCAGCGCCAGTGCCGTGAGCGGCGTCTGTTCGGCGGGCTTGACGATGATGGTGCAGCCGGCGGCGAGCGCCGGGCCGACCTTGCGCGTGATCATCGCCGCGGGGAAGTTCCACGGCGTAATGGCCGCGCACACGCCCACCGGCTCGCGCAGCACCAGCATCTTCTGGCTGCTGCGCGGGCTGGCCAGCACCTCGCCATCGACCCGCTTGGCTTCCTCGCCAAACCACTCGAGGAAGCTCGCGGCGTAGGCCACCTCGCCACGCGCCTCGGCCAGCGGCTTGCCTTGCTCTGCTGTCATCAACTGAGCCAGGTCTTCCTGGTGTGCCAGCATCAGGTCGGCCCAGCGGCGCAGCGCGGCGGCGCGCGCCTTGCCCGTCTGCGCGCGCCACGCCGGCAGCGCGCGCTCGGCGGCGCGCACCGCCTGTTCGGCTTCAGCCGCGCCGGCCAGAGGCACCGAGCCGATCCGTTCTTGAGTCGCCGGGTTGAAGACGGCGAGTTCTGCGCCGCTTTGCGCCCCGGTCCATTCGCCGTCGATCAGGCAATGGCTGCGCAACAGCGCGGTATGTTGGAGTTCCATGTGTTCCCCTTATTCGGCCAGCGCCTGGGTCAGCACCGCCAGCGCCGCGTCGAACTGAGCCTGCGGGATGGTGAGCGGATAGAGGAAGCGGATGACATTGCCGTAGGTGCCGCAGGTCAGCAGCACCAGGCCGGCTTCCAGAGCACGGGCCTGGACGCGTTTGGCATGCTCGGCGCTGGGCTGGCCCGTGGCGGGATCACAGAATTCGGCGGCGACCATCGAACCCAGCCCGCGCACCTCGGCCACTGCGGGGCAGTGCTTGCGCTGCGCCAGCAGGTGCTCGCGCAACTGCTGGCCCAGGCTGGCGGAGCGCTCGCACAGCTTTTCTTCCTCGATGACATCGATGACCGCGTGCGCTGCGGCCACCGCCAGCGGATTGCCGGCATAGGTGCCACCGAGGCCGCCGGGCAGCGGCGCATCCATGATCGCGGCCCGGCCGCTGACGGCCGACAGTGGCATGCCGCCGGCCAGGCTCTTGGCCATGGTGATCAGGTCCGGCTCCACGTCATAGTGCGACATCGCGAACATCTTGCCGGTACGGCCAAAGCCGGTCTGCACTTCATCGGCGATCAGCACGATGCCGTGCTGGTCGCACACCGCCCGCAGGCCCCGGATGAAATCGGCCGGCGCCGCCTGGAAGCCGCCTTCACCTTGCACCGGCTCAACGATGATCGCGGCCACGCGGCCCGGATCGATATCGGTCTTGAACAGGCCTTCAAGCGCCTGCAGCGCTCGCTCAGTGCTGACGCCATGCAGCGCGCTGGGGAACGGGGCGTGATAGATGTCGGAGGGGAACGGGCCAAACCCGATCTTGTACGGCGCCACCTTGCCGGTCAGCGCCATGCCCAGCAGCGTGCGGCCATGGAAGGCGCCAGAGAATGCGATCACGCCGGGGCGGCCGGTATGCGCACGGGCGATCTTGATGGCGTTCTCCACGGCCTCTGCGCCGGTGGTGAACAGGGCCGTCTTGTTCAGGCCCTGGATCGGCACCAGCGCGTTGATGCGCTCGGCCAGCGCGACATAGCCCTGGTAGGGCACGATCTGGTAGGCCGTATGCGTGAAACGCTCCAGCTGCGCGGCGATGGCCTGCATCACGCGCGGGTGGCGGTGGCCCGTGTTGAGCACGGCGATGCCGGCGGCGAAGTCCGTGTAGGCACGGCCTTCCACATCCCACAGCGTGGCGTTCTCGGCGCGGTCGGCGTAGAAATCGCACATCACGCCCACGCCGCGCGGCGTCGCGAGGGTACGGCGTTGGTTCAGTTCGAGGTTTTTCATGGTCATTGTGCGGTAAGGACTGTCGGCACCGGCCGACTCGCGAAACGGGCACCGCTGGCAGGGGCCCAGCGATGCCAGCCATTTCAACCGGCCTTGGCCCTATAATCCAGTACCGCTTTCGCAATTCCGATGGTGCCAATTTGAAATCGATCTGCGGCGACCAGCTGCTCCAGCGCCTGGGCCCCGAAGGCACGGCGGCACTGGGCAAACCGCTTAACCGCGGCCTCTACGAATGCATCCGCGGCGCGATACAGGACGGCAGCCTTGCGCCGGCCACCCGCCTGCCGCCGCAACGCGACCTGGCCGCCGAGCTGGGGCTGTCGCGCAATACGGTGATGTTTGCCTACGACCAGCTGCTGGCCGAGGGATACCTGTACGCGCGCACCGGCAGCGGCACCTTCGTTGCCGCCACCGCGCCAGAGCGCTACCTGAACGCCGCCGCAGCCCCGGCGACCGAGGTCGGGCCGCAGGCCATGCCCGGGCTGTCGCCGCGCGGACAGCGGCTGCTGGCCAATGCCTCGGCCTCGCCCACCCAATGGGGCGCCTTCATGCCGGGCGTGCCCGACGTCACGCGCTTCCCGCATCGCCGCTATGCCCAGATCTCGGCCCGCGTGTGGCGCAACCCGCACCCGGAGTGGCTGAGCTACAGCCATGGCGGCGGGCTGCCGGCGCTGCGCGAAGCCCTGGCGGCGCATCTGCGGGTGGCGCGCTCGGTGCGCTGCGATCCGGACCAGGTGCTGATCACCGAGGGCATTCACCAGGCCATCGACCTGGTGGTGAGGATGCTGGGCTCGCCCGGCGACCAGGCATGGGTGGAGGAACCCAGCTATTGGGGCATCCGCGGCGTGCTGCAGGTCAGCGACATCGGCATGGTGCCGAAGCTGGTGGACGACGAAGGCCTGACGCTGCCCGACACCGAAGCCGGCAGGGAGATGCCCGCGCCGCGCTTTATCTTCGTCACGCCCTCGCACCAGTACCCGCTCGGCGCCGTGATGAGCCTGAAGCGCCGGCGCGCGCTGCTGGAATACGCCCGCCAGCGCGGCAGCTGGATCGTGGAAGACGACTACGACAGCGAGTTCCGTTTTTCCGGGCAGCCGATTCCGTCGTTGCAGGGCATGGAACCGGATGCGCCGGTGATCTATATCGGCACCTTCAGCAAGACGCTCTATCCGGGCTTGCGCATGGGCTACCTGGTGTTACCGCGCAGCCTGGCCGGCGCCTTCCAGACCGCGCACGCCGAGCTATACCGGGCCGGCCACCTGATGACGCAGGCGACCGTCGCCGAATTCATGCAGGCCGGCGACTATGCCGCCCACATCCGCCGAATGCGGCCGCTGTATGCCCGGCGGCGCGCCATCCTGGCCGCGTTGATCGAGCGATACCTCGGCCCCGGCGCGCTGCACGAGCACGGCAGCAATGCCGGCCTGCACCTGGTGCTGCGCCTGCCCGACGATGCCGACGACGTGGCCATCACCGCCGCTGCCCGCGAGCGCGGCATCGTGGTGCGGCCGCTGTCGCGCTATTTCATCGGCGATGCTGTTCAGCAAGGCCTGCTGCTGGGGTATGCCTGCGTACCGGAAGAGGACATCGCGCCGGCCTTCGACAGGCTGCTTGGCTGCCTGCCGCGCGGCGGCATGCGCGCCCCGCTGCGTTGAACCATGCAGTGAGAGTTTCATCCTGACAAAAGCCGGAATTGCAATGAATCAACTGTTGGTCCGCAATGTCCGGCTCGCAGCCGGGAACCAGGTTGATATCCTGATGGCAGACGGCCAGTTCGTGCGCATCGGCGCCGGGCGACCGGGCGGACCTGGTGCTGGTCGCCGCGCAAACGGTGGCCGAGGCGGTCGTGGCAAGGCCGGTCCGGCAACTGGTGGTGTCGGCCGGCCGGGTGGTCGCGCGCAATGGCGCGCTGGCATGAACCAGGCTGTGCTGGCGCTGGTTCAATCTCAGGCGGCTCAAGACTTCGGCTGTGGCGTGCTGCTGAACCCCTGCCGCTTGTGCGAGCCATCGCAGAAAGGCTTGTTCTCGGAATGGCCGCACCGGCACAACCAGACCTGCTCGCCTTCAAAAGCGAAGGTGGCGCCTGCCGGGGTCACGATCCTGACGGGACCCTTTATGCGGTACGGCCCATTGTCCTGTACCGTAACGGTGACAACGGTGTCTTCGTCCATGATGCATACACTCCCAGGCGACAGCCACGCTGGCACCCCTGTGGCAACCTTGTGCGCGCCTGTCTCTTCAAATCTACTCCAGTTTGTGGCGGGCGTTAAATAGACTGGCTGTAGGGCAACGTTGAGCTCGTGCCTTGCGTGGCAGTCCCTTGCAAAGCACTTTGCGGCCACAGACGGCCAGCTTCCGGCACTCCGGCCACGGTTGTCCGCCGAGCCCGGGTGCCCACAACCGTACGGAGGTGGCCTTCGATGAAGGCTCGTCAAGACGCACAGCAATGGCGCCGCTTCTATATCCTTGATGAGAAGAACCGGCCAGTGCAGGTAACCGACCACGACGAATGGTCGCGCTGGATGGCGGACAACGACCTGGTATTCCGCCGCACCCTGCTGGAGCAGTCCGGCGGCATGGTGACGACCCGCTTCCGGGGCGTGTCGGAAGCCGCACCGACGGACACCCCCTTGTTCATCACGCGCGTCACAGGGCTAGCTGAGCAGGACAATGAAAGTTTTGGCGCGCAGACGCTTGACGCGGCGCTGGAGGAGCATGAGCGAATCGTGCAGAAGCTGCTGCGCCAGCTGACCGGGCGGTGACTGGCAGCCCGGACCAGCATGCGCCTTTGCCTGAGCCTGGTGCCGGTCGCACCGCGATTGATCATGCGCCCTTTGCTGGAAGCCCGCCTCGTCAACGATGCCTTTGGCGACCCGGGGCTGTTCGTCGACTTCCTGGACGAACGGCGCGCGCTGCTGTTCGACCTGGGCGACATCGCCCGGCTGATGCCGCGCGAACTGATGCGCCTGTCGCATGTGTTTGTCACGCATGCGCACATGGATCATTTCTCTGGCTTCGACAAGCTGCTGCGGGTGCTGCTCGGGCGCAAGCCGCGCATTGTGCTGGTCGGCGGGCCAGGATTCCTGGCGCAGGTCGAGCACAAGCTGCTTGCCTATACCTGGAACGTGGTGCATCGCTACGCCACCGAACTGGTCATCGAAGTGGCCGAACTTGGACTGGACCGGCAGATGCGGCGCGCCTGCTTTTCCAGCCGGCACGGCTTTGCCAGAGAAGCCGAAGCGCGCGCCGCGAGGACCGGCGATATCGCGCACGACGAAGCGACGTTCCGGGTGCGCGCCTGCTTTGTCGACCACGGGACTCCATGCCTGGCCTACCTGGTGGAGGAAAAGGCCCGACTCGGCGTCAACAAGGAACGCCTGGCCGCATCCGGTCTGACCACCGGCGCCTGGCTGCGCGAACTCAAGCATGCCGTCCTGACCGGCGCAGCCGACGATGCGCCGATCCTTGTGCAGTGGCGGGACCGGCTCGGCGACCATGCGTCGGCGCGAACGGTCGGCGAGCTGAGCCGGCTGATCCTGGATGCCGAGCCCGGCCGGCGCATCGGCTACGTGACCGACCTGCGCTATACGAGCGAGAACGTGCAAGCGCTGTCGCAACTGATGCAAGGCGTCGACCAGCTCTTCATCGAGAGCGTGTTCCTGGACGTTGACCGGGCACACGGCCTGCGCAAGAACCACCTGACCGCTGCCCAGGCCGGATTGATTGCGCGCAGCATCGGCGCACGCGCGGTGACGCCGTTCCATTTTTCGCCACGCTATCAAGGGCGCGCCGATGAACTGGCTGCCGAGGTACGGGACGCCTGGGCCACGGAGTCCTTTGCAGAACAGGTACCGCCTGCGGTCTAGATCTCGATCTGCGTGCCAATCTCGATCACGCGATTTGCCGGTATGTTGAAATAATCTGCAGCATTACCGGCGTTCCTGCTCATCGTGGCAAACAGACGCTCACGCCATGAGGCCATGCCACTGGAAACGCCGGCTGCAGGGACGATGGCCTCGCGACTCAGGAAGAACGAGGTGTCCATGATGTCAAACTCCAGGCCAGCCGCCGCAGGCAGCGCGCCGAGCGCCTGCGCAACATCGGGCCGGTTCATGAAGCCAAAGCGCAGCGTTATCAGGTAGCAGGCGTGTCCGAGCGGTTCAACGGCCGCGCACTCGGTCACCGGCACCGATGGTACGTCCTTCATCTTCACGGTAAGAAACACGACGCGCTCGTGTAGCACCCTGTTATGGTTGAGGTTATGCATCAACGCATGTGGCACCACATCCGGTGTCGGGGTAAGGAACACCGCCGTGCCGGGTACACGCGGTGGTGGTGCGAGAAACAGCGAATCCAGGAACGACTTGAGGGGTACGTCGGTACTTTGGAGCCGCTCCAACAGGGCTTGCCGGCCGCGAACCCATGTCAGCATCACGACAAACATCACGGCCCCGACAACGAGCGGGAACCAGCCCCCTTCGGCAACTTTCAACAGGCTGGAAGAAACGAAAGCCATATCCACCGCGATAAAGAAGCCAGTTGCGAAAAGGCTTAGCAGCAAGTTGTAGCGCCAACCGTAGCGGATCACAAAGAAGGTGAGAAGCGTCGTCACCAGCATCGTGCCGGTGACCGCGACACCATATGCCGAAGCAAGATTGGACGAAGACCCGAAGCCGAGCACGGCAATCAGAACCGCAACAAGCAATATCCCGTTGAGCGTCGGTATGTAGATCTGACCGATCGCCCGCTCTGATGTGTGCACCACGTTCATGCGTGGCAGATAGCCCAGCTGGATTCCTTGTTTCGTCAGCGAGTAGGCACCCGAAATCGTCGCCTGCGACGCGATCACTGTTGCCGCTGTCGCAAGTGCAACCATCGGATAAAGGGCCCACGACGGAAAGAGCAGGTAGAAGGGGTTCTCGATTGCTTTTGCATTCACAATGATCAGCGCGCCCTGCCCCAGGTAGTTGAGCGCAAGGGCCGGGAATACCAGGCCGAACCAGGCCAGGCGAATCGGGGCACTGCCGAAGTGTCCCATATCGGCGTAGAGCGCTTCGGCACCGGTGAACGCGAGCAGCACCGCCCCAAGCACCGCAAACGAGGCGAACCCGTGCTGCGTCACGAAACCGAGCGCGTGCAGCGGGCTGAGCGCGCCCAGGATTGCTGGATACCGGGCGATGCCGTGGATGCCCGCGGCGGCCAGGGCGATAAACCACACGATCGTGACAGGCCCGAACAGCGCGCCGATGGCCGCGGTGCCATGGCGTTGGAACAGGAACAGCGCGATCAACACACCCACCGATGCCGGCAAGATATACGGCTGCAGCGCGGTAGTGCCCACCTCGATGCCTTCGAGCGCCGAGAGCACCGACATGGCAGGCGTCAGCACGGCATCACCATAGAAGAGCGCCGCGCCAAACAGGCCCACGAGCAGGATCGGCGTCGGGGAGCGACCGACCTTTTTCACGGACGCCAGGGCGAGCGCGAGCAGTGCCATGATGCCGCCTTCGCCCCTGTTGTTTGCCCGCATGATGAGGATCACGTACTTGAGCGAAACGACCACCATCAGCGCCCAGAGGATCGCGGAGATGCCGCCGAGTATGTTCTCGGTTACGAGGGGAATCCCGTGGGCTGGATTGAAGGTTTCCTTGACCGCATAAAGGGGGCTCGTGCCAATATCGCCGTAGACGACGCCTAACGCAGCAAGGGTGAGCGCTGCGCGGGATTGCTGCAGGTGCGACTCGTCTGGCGTTTCACCGTTCATGGCATAAGAATCCACCGCGGCTCCTCGATTTTCGAACGGATGGTCCGCCTGCTCAGGGCAATCATGTGAGGACGTCCCGCCGCCAGCCCTTCTGTCCGGGCCCCGCCTTTCGGGAGCGAGAGACGTATTCGACCCATGTCCGCCGCATGCAAAATGCCGCCGAACCTGTCATTGGCCCAGCCTTGCTACAATTCTGGTTCACAGAACGGCAAATATCATGGGCTTTGAACAACTCGCAGCACTAAGGGATCAACTGGCAAACAAGGCGAAGGCCGAATCACGTACGGAAGGCAAGCGCCGGCGCCCCGCGCCAGCTGCCGCGCCGGCTGCCGCACCCGCGAAGCCGCCCGTCGATCCGGTGGTGCATTCGATTGCCCGGCTGCAGAAGCACTTCCCCAAGGCGTTTCCGAAGAACCCGGCACCCAAGGTGCCGCTGAAGGTCGGCACGTTTGAGGATCTGGCCCAGCATGCGGGAAAGCTTGCCCTGACCGAGGCGGAGCTGCGTGAAGCGATCCGCACCTGGTGCAGCGGCGCACGCTATTGGTCGTGCATGGTGGAAGGCGCCAAGCGGCTGGACCTGGACGGCAATGAGGCCGGCGTCGTCAGCCTGGCGGATGCCAAGCGGGCCCAGCAACTGAAGGCCCGCCGCAGTGCGGGCGCCCGGCCGCGGAAAGCCAAGCCTGCCACGCCCGCGGCCACGCCTGACACACCTGCCGCGCCCGCCGCCACGCCTGACAGCCCTGACACGCCTGCCACGCCCTGATCCCCGCCGTCGGATCTGCAGCGGCGCTTACGCCAGCACCGCGCGTGCGATCACCGTCCGCTGGATTTCCGACGAGCCTTCATAGATGCGCAGGATCCGCGCATCGCGCACCAACCGCTCCAGCGGCATTTCGCGCGTGAAGCCGTAGCCGCCGTGGATCTGCAGCGCGGCGTCGGTAACAAAGCCGACCATCTCCGAGGCATAGAGCTTGGCCATCGATGCCTGCCCGGTGAAGGGCTCGCCGTCCCGGCGCCGTACCGCCGCCTGCAGGGTCAGCAGCCAGGCCGCCTCCAGCCGCGTGCGCATGTCGGCGAACATCCATTGCAGGCCTTGCTTGCGCGCCAGCGGCTCGCCGCCGACCTGGCGCTGCCTGGCCCAGTCCGCGGCGCAGGCCAGCGCTGCCTCGGCAATGCCCAGGCTGGTGGCGGCCACGTCCAGGCGGCTGTTGTCCAGCACCTTCATCGCGGTACGGAAGCCCGTGCCTTCCGGCCCCAGTCGGTTGGCGGCAGGGACGAAGCAGTCCAGCGCCACCTCATGGGCCGGCGCCCCGCGAATGCCCATCAGTTTCTCGGCAGGAGCGATCTCCACTCCCTCGCTGTGCCGGTCCACCACGAAGGCGCTGATACCGCGCGTGCCCGCGGCGGGATCGGTCTTGGCGTAGACGACGATAAAGTCCGCCGCGTCCGCGTTGGAGATGAAATGCTTGACCCCGCGCAGTCGGTAGCCGTCGCCCTCCGGGGTGGCGCGCGTGGCCATGTCGGCCGGGTTGGAGCCGGCGCGCGGCTCGGTCAGCGCAAAGGCGCCCAGCTTGATGCCGGCGGCCGCATCCGGCAGGTAGCGCTCGCGCAGGCTGTCGTCGCCGCCGATCAGGATGGAATCGGTAGCCAGGTAGTGCGCGCCGATCATCGACGAGGTAGAGGCGCAGGCCTTGGCAACCTCCACCAACGACAGGATCAGTGCCACGGGCGAGGTCTCGGTCCCGCCCCAGCGTTCCGGCAGGTTCATCCCCATCAGGCCGAGTTCGGCAAGTTGCGGCACATAGCACGTGGTGGAGGCTTCGGCCCGGTCCACCTCGGCCGCCTTCGGCGCCAGTTCGCTTTGCGCGAAGCGGCCGATGGCGTCGGCAATCTCGAGATCGCCCGGTTCGACGCCCAGTCGTTTATGCATGTTGTTTCTCCTTGCTGAACACTTGCGGATGCGCCGTAGCAGCGTTGGCCAACTCGGCCAGGATGGCTTCGGTGTGCTGCCCCAGCGCCGGCGCGGGCGTCACGCGGTTGGCGCCGTAGCCGGAGAACTTCACCGGCTGCGAGGGCAGCCGCACGGTGCCGCCTTCCGCCTCGGCCACTTCGGTAAGCAGGCCGCGGTGGGCGGCATGGTCGCTTTCCAGGGCTTCCTTGACGTTGCGGATGGGCGCGACAGGAATGCCCGCCTCGCTCAGCAGGCGGTTCACCTCGGCCACGGAAAAGCTGGCCGACCAGGCTTCGAGAACGGCGCACAGATCGCCCTCGAAGCGGCAGCGCGTCTCGTCGTCGGCAAAGCGCGGATCCTGCGCCATCTCCGGCCGGCCGATGGCATTGGCCAGTGCCTGGAACAGCTTGTTGTTCAGCACCGCCACCACGTAGAAGCCGTCCGCGGCGCGGTACACGCCGAACGGCGCGGACGAGGGATGGCGGTTGCCGACGCGCCGCGGCGCCAAGCCGGTCGCGGCATAGCGCGCAACCAGAGTGGCGCTCAGGCTTAGGGTGGCGTCGAACATCGAGACATCGATATGCGTGCCCCGCCCGGTCTTCTCGCGCGCCAGCAGCGCGGCCAGCACGCCCCATGAGGCGAACAGGCCGCTGACCGCATCCGAGACAGCCTCGCCCAGCATGGTCGGGGTGCCGTCCGGGGCGCCGGTGGCGTCCATCAGTCCGCACATTGCCTGCAGGATGATGTCGTAGGCCGGGCGATGCGATTCCGGGCCGGTCTGGCCGAAGCCCGACACGCTGGCGTAGACCACTGACGGATTCAGCGCACGCAGCGCCTCATAGCCGATGCCCAGCTTGTCCGCGACACCTGGACGGAAGTTCTCGACCACCACGTCGGCCCGGGCGCAGAGCGAGCGCGCCAGCGCCAGGCCAGCTGCCGTCTTCAGGTCGATCACGATGCTCTGCTTGTTGCGGTTCATGGCAGAGAACAGGCCGCTCTTGCCATCGACGAAGGGACCGACCGCGCGGTAGTCGTCGCCGCCCGGCGGTTCAATCTTGATCACCTCGGCGCCAAGGTCGCCGAGCAGCGCCGTGCAGTAAGGGCCCGCCAGCACGCGCGAGAAATCGATCACGCGGATGCCGGCAAGCGGCAGGTCGGAATGGGTCACGTCTTGGCCTCCAGGGCTTGCAAGCCCGCGGGCTTGCGTTTCAGTGACACCGATTCTGCGCAGCGCAGGCTATCAAGTAAAATATGAAATTCGACTAGCACCTATAGGATTTTCTGATGCGTGTCTCCTTGCGGCTGTTGCGCTACTTCGCCGCGACGGCGGAAACCGGCAGCACCACGGCGGCGGCGCGGCTGCTGAACGTCTCGCAGCCCTCCATCTCCGTTGCCATCCGTGAACTGGAGACGCTGTTCGAGGAAGCCCTGTTCGCCCGCGATGTCGGCGCAAGGATGACCCTGACCCGCTTCGGCGTGCGCAAGCTGGCGGAAGCGCGCCACATCCTTGGGGCAGCAACGGCATTTGAAGTGGACAAGAGCGGCGATGCCTCGGCGGGCGAGGTGCAGATCGGCGTCTTCCGCACCCTGGCGCCGGTCTACCTGCCGGTGGTGCTGCGCATGGCACGCGAGCGCTATCCCAAACTGTCGGTACGCTTTGTCGAAGGGGACCTCGCCCAGCTGGAGGACTGGCTGCACGGCGGGCAGATCGAGCTGGCGCTGACCTACGATGTGGGCATGCCCGATGACATCGAGCGCGAACTGCTGGCAGAGCTGCGGCCCTACGGCCTGCTGCCCGCAGGCTCACGGCTGGCCAGGCGCAAAGGCAGCCTGTCGCTGCACGAACTGGCGCAGGAACCGCTGATCCTGATCGACCTGCCGCACAGCCGTGAATTCCTGATGGCGCCGTTCTGGCAATTCGGGCTGCAGCCCGAGGTGCGCTACCGCGCGACTTCGCTGGAACTGGCGCGCGGCATGGTGGCGAACGGACTGGGCGCGGCGCTGCTGATCACGCAGGCACCGGCGTCGTCCCAGGTCACCGCCGTCGTGGAAAAGCCGATACGGGAAGACACCGTGCGCCAGCCGCTGGTGATCGCGCGCACGGCCCGCGCGACGCGCACCCGGGCGTCAGAGTTGCTGGCCGAGTGCGTGCGCGCGGCTGTGGAGGAAGCGAAGATCCAGCGCGCCTGACGGCGGGCGGCGTCCATTCAGCAGAGCCGGTCTGCAACCAATCCGCCACCAGCACCGTCCGCTCGGCCGCGTGGTTGTAGATCGTATGCTCGCCATCCGGCCAGATTCGTAGCGTCACGTCGTCCGTGAGCGCCGCGTCCAGGAAAGGCTGCTGGTCTTCCAGCTTCACCAACGGATCCGCGCCGCCATGCAGCACGAGAACGGGCAAGAGATCCTGTCGCGGTGCGATTGAAAGCGCATGCGTTCGAAATTGGCCTGGATGGCTGGGCCTGGGCGGCTGTCACCAGGTGGCCGGCCCTGGCAGCGTGTTCGGCGCGCTCCAGCTGAGCATCGGCGAGCGACTCGGCCATGCGATCCCAATCATCTCCCCGGCCTTGTGGCGTCGAACAGCCGGACGGCGTCGGCATAGTCCATGCCGCAATCCAGCAAGCGTGTGACCGGCATCGCCCGCTGGAACGCAAGCGCTGCCGAAGAAACCGTTGTCGTCATCATGGCTCCCGCGCTCACGAAACAGCCGCTGCGCTGGTCCCGGCCAGCATGCTGGACTGCGCCGCACCGCGCCAGTGCAGCTTCTGGCGCAGGGAATCGACCAGGCCGGGCAGACGCGCCAGGTCGGAAACGCCGCCGAAAACAGCAAAGTCCGGCCGGCTGATGTAAGCTTGCATGCCATGCCCATGCATGAACGCTGCCTGAGCGCCATCGAGTTCCACCACTGCCCCGGGTATCGAAGCCGCGCCGGACAGCACGACGATATGGCAGCCGAGTTGCTCAAGGAAACCGATCTCCCTGGGTCGGGCTGTCCAACCAGCACTGGGGCAAGCTGACCTTTGGCAACCAGTATGATTTCATGTTCGACTCGCTGCTCTTTGGCGGCTTTCACGAGGCGAACGGCGGCTTCGATGGCGCACTGACCTATGGCGGCTTCTACAATTTCCGGCAGGGACCATTTTCCGCCCTCGGCATCCCGAACAACCCCACTGGATCGGCGGACTTCGATCGGGTGGTCCGCTCGGGTACCAGGATCGGTAAAGTACCAATCGGCCAATTTTGCCAGCTTGACCTTCGGCGCCCTGTACGGCTTTGGAGGTGTCGCCGGGTCGTTTTCCTCCGGCAACACCGTCAGCCTTGGCGTCAACTATTCGAGCGGCTGGTTCGCCGCCGGCGCGGCCTACACGGACGTCAAGTATCTGCAGATGAACAACGGGCAAGACGGCATCCGCAACTTCGGAGCCGGCATGCGCTACAGCTTCGGACCGGTCATGACCAGCGTCTTTCTTATATGCGCATACCGAGAACACACAGGCCCAGGGGCAAATCGGCGCAAACTGGTCGCTCGCTCCCGCATGGACACTGGGTGGCAACGTCCAGTACATGAAGGGAAATGCCATCCTCCTGAACAATGACGCTGTCCCGCTGACGAGCACGCTGATGTATCGCTTCTCAAAACGGACCGCCGTCTATGCCGAAGGTGTCTATCAACGGGCTTCAGGTGATGGCCCGGCTACGGGGGCATGGATCAATGGGCTCTTCGGGCCCAACGCGGCTTCGAGCGGGCGCACGCAGGTGCTTGGTCAAATGGGCATCACGAGCGCCTTCTGACTGTGATAGCGTGGAGCCTTCCGACTTTCCGCCCACCAATGACCGATTTCGATGCCGACGCCCTGAAGCGGCTGGTCACAGTCACCATGCCTTTTGGCAAGCACAAAGGCACGGTGATCGCCGACTTGCCAGGCAACTACCTGAACTGGTTCGCGCGCGAGGGCTTCCCTCCGGGGCAGATCGGCGCGCTGCTGGCGCTGATGCACGAACTGGATCACAACGGCCTGTCACATCTGCTCAAGCCGTTGCGCGGGCGTACGTAGCGCAGTCAGACCCGAGGCTCAGGTCACCGGCGCCGGATTGAACAGCACCAGCGCATTGCGGATCTTCCAGTGCTCGGCCCATGACCTCTTGCCGCTGGCCACCGCCAGCAGCGTGTGGAACAGCTCCCAGCCCACTTCCTCGATGGTGGCCTCGCCGGTCGCAATGCGGCCGGCGTTGACATCCATCAGGTCATGCCAGCGCCGTGCCAGGTCGTTGCGGGTGGACACCTTGATCACCGGCACCTCGGCCAGCCCGTACGGCGTGCCGCGCCCGGTGGTGAACACGTGCAGGTTCATGCCGGCGGCCAGCTGCAGCGTGCCGCAGACAAAATCGCCCGCGGGCGTGGCGGCATAGATCAGCCCCTTTTGCGTGACCTTCTCGCCGGGGCCGGTGACGCCATGGATCGGGCCGGTGCCGGACTTGACGATCGAGCCCATCGCTTTTTCCACGATATTCGACAGGCCGCCCTTCTTGTTGCCCGGCGTGGTGTTGGCGCTGCGGTCGACCTTGCCCTGCTCCAGATAGCGGTCGTACCAGGCCATCTGCTGCACCAGCGCCTCGGCCACCTCGGGCGTGGCCGCGCGCGCGGTGAGCTGGTCGATGCCGTCGCGCACCTCGGTCACTTCGGAGAACATCACCGTGGCCCCGGCGCGCACCAGCAGGTCGGTGGCAAAGCCCACCGCGGGATTGGCGGTGACGCCGGAGAAGGCATCGCTGCCGCCGCACTGCACGCCGACCACCAGGTCAGACGCCGAACAGGTCTCGCGCCGGCGTGCGTTCAGGCGCGCCAGGTTCTTCTCTGCCGTGGCCATGATCGAATCGATCATCGAGGCAAAGCCCACATGCTGCTCGTCCTGCAGGCAGACCACGTCGGGCTCGCCCTCCTTCTGGATCGGGATGGTGCCGGCGCCGATCAGGCGCGCCGGCTGCAGCTTCTCGCAACCCAGGCTGACGATCATCACCTCGCCGCCGAAATTGGGGTTCAGCGCGATATTGCGGATGGTGCGGATCGGGATGCCGGCATCGGGCGCGTCGATCGCCACGCCGCAGCCGTAGGTGTGTTCAAGGCCCACCACATCGTCGACATTGGGATACTTCGGCAGCAGTTCTTCCTTGATGCGCCGCACGGCAAACTCCACCACGCCCTCCACGCACTGCACCGTGGTGGTAATGCCCAGGATATTGCGCGTGCCGACCGAGCCGTCCGCATTGCGGTAGCCCTCGAAGGTATAGCCTTCCAGCGGCGGCAGCGGCGCCACGCGCGTGCCGACCGGCAGGTCGTGCAGTTCCGGCGCGGCCGGCACGCGGATCACCCGCTCATTGACCCAGCTGCCGCGTGGCAGGTCTTTCAGCGCGTAGCCGATCACCACGTTGTAGCGGATCACCGCGTCGCCCTCGCGCAGATCAGTCAGCGCCACCTTGTGGCCCTGCGGCACGCCCTCGGCCAGCACCAGGCCGCAGGGGAATTCCGTTCCCGCCGGCAGGCCGCCGTCGTTGGCCACGATGGCAACGTTGTCGTTCGCGTGCATCGTGATGTACAGCGGGCGAGCCGCCTGCTCACCTGCCGTCGGGGTCACTGCCATGTCATCTCCAGCCTGGCGCGCGTCGCGCACCTTTAGTGTTACGTTGTCTGACAACATTCTATCTGCTTATGGCTGCCTATGACCCCGGGAATTCCCTATCTCTCGTTTTTTCAGGACGGATATAAGCCACTTCCCTGTCATGTTGTACGACAACACATCATGAACCAGCATTGTCCGCCACTAAGAAGGAGGCCAACTCGCCGAAATCCTGCTGCACCGCAAAATGACCATCCCCCGCGATATGGCCTATAAGGATGCAACCGGTTTCATGCCACGAGAACCGGACAGGAGATCTTCCGCGTGGCCACGCACATCGCGCAGCCACGCCGCACTGATACCCCATACACCGGCCGCTCCGTCGGCCACGCACACGACAGGAGGCATGACTCATGCGCTGGAAGCAACGTCCGCAAGGTTCCAACTGGGGTGACTTCGGCCCCGACGACCAGCTCGGCCGCATCAACCTGATCGGCCCGGAGCAGGTCGTGAAAGGCGCGCGCGAGGTGCAGGCCGGCATCAGCTTCTGCCTGTCGCTGCCGCTGGACTACCCCGGCGGCAACAAGCTCAACCCGCGCCGGCATCCGCCGGTGCTGCGGCCTACCTTCCGCGACGACATCCCCTATTTGAACTTCCCGCTGGCCAAGTTCGATCCCACCGCCACCGACGTCATCAGCGACGACCAGGTGCTGCTGTGCCTGCAATACAGCACGCAATGGGATGCGCTGGCACACGTGGGCGCGCTGTTCGATGCCGACGGCGACGGCCGCCCGGAGCGCGTCTACTACAACGGCTACCGCGCCAACGAGCATATCGTCGGCCCGGTGGACTATGCCGAGGACGACAACTTCGCCGCGCACCCTTGCGGCCACGACCACAGTGCCGCGCAGGCGCTGGGCATCGAGAACTTCGCGGTCAAGGGCATGCAGGGCCGGGGCGCGCTGGTGGACCTGGCCCACACCTTCGGCATGGACTTCCGCAATGTCGGCTACGACGACCTGATGCACGCGCTGGATGCCGGCAAGGTGGAAGTCGAACGCGGCGACATGCTGCTCCTGCGCACCGGCTTTGCTGAGGTGGTGCTGTCGATGCAGCGCAACCCCGATGAAGCCGTGCTGCACCACAGCTGCTGCGCGCTGGATGGCCGCGACGAACGCCTGCTGAACTGGATCACCGATGCCGGCATCGCCGCGCTGATCGCCGACAACTACGCGGTCGAACGCTACCCCGCCCGCCCCGCGCCCGATGGCGACAAGCACCACCCGCTGCTGCCGTTGCACCACCACTGCCTGTTCAAGCTGGGCCTGCCGCTGGGCGAGCTGTGGTACCTGCGTGAACTGGCGGACTGGCTGCGCGCCAACGGCCGTACGCGCTTCCAGCTCACCGCCCCGCCGCTGCGCCTGCCCGGAGCAGTTGGGTCGCCGGTGACGCCGATCGCCACGGTATAAGCCAACAACATTAAATCAGGGAGACACCATGAACCATCGCCACGCGATCCGCCGTATTGCCGCCAGCGCCCTCGCCTTCGCCGCGGCGCTTACCTGCGGCACCGCCCAGGCCCAGCCCAGGGCCGCCGTCTCTGACGACGTCGTCAAGATCGGCATGCTGCTCGACATGAGCGGCCTGTATGCCGACGTCACCGGCCGCGGCAGCGCCACCGCCGCGCAGATGGCCATCGACGATTTCGGCGGCAAGGTGCTGGGCAAGAAGATCGAGCTGGTGGTGGTCGATCACCAGAACAAGGCCGACATCGCCGCCAACAAGGCGCGCGAGTGGTTCGATACCGCCAATGTCGACGCCATCCTCGACGTGGCCGCGTCGGCGCCGGCGCTGGCGGTGCTTGAGGTTGCAAGACAGAAGAACCGCATCGTGGTGTTCTCCGGCCCCGGCACCGAGCGCATCACCAATGACCTGTGCACGCCGGTGTCAGTGCACTACGCCTACGACACCTACGCGCTGGCCAACACCACCGCGCGCGCAATGGTGGAGCGCGGCGGCAAGTCCTGGTTCTTCCTGACGGCGGACTACGCCTTCGGCCACACGCTGCAGGACTCGGCCACCGCGGTCATCAACGAGACCGGCGGCAAGGTGCTTGGCGCCGCGCGCCACCCGCTGGCCACCAGCGACTTCGCCTCTTATCTGCTGCAGGCGCAGGCCAGCAAGGCACAGGTGGTGGGCCTGGCCAATGCCGGCGGCGATACCGTCAACGCAATCAAGGCCGCCTCTGAATTCGGCCTGACCCGCAACAACACGCAGCGCATGGCGGGCCTGCTGCTCTATATCAACGACATCCACGCCATCGGCCTGAAGACGGCCTCCGGTCTGGTATTGACCGAGGCCTTCTACTGGGACATGAATGAAGCCACGCGTGCGTGGTCGCGCCGCTATTTCGACAAGCTCAGGAAGATGCCCAACATGAGCCAGGCAGGTGCATATTCATCGGTGACACACTACCTGAAGGCCGTGCAGGCAGCGGGCACCGACGAGACTGCGGCGGTGATGAAGAAGATGAAGTCGATGCCGATCAACGACTTCTTTGCCAAGAACGGCCGCATCCGAGAAGACGGCCGCATGGTCCACGACATGTATCTGTTCGAGGTCAAGACGCCGGCCGAATCCAAGTACCCATGGGACTACTACAAGGTGCTGGCCACGGTGCCGGGCGAGCAGGCGTTCATGCCGATGTCGAAGTCGCAGTGCCCGTTGCTCAGGCGCTGATGGCGGCGCCGGTGGAGATATCGGATTGGGGCCCGAAGTACGCGAATGAAGATGGACTATGTGCCGGCTAGCGGCGGCATGCAACGTGGTGTCCGAACCCCGCGCCGATTTCCGACAAGCACAAATCCTAGTTTGAATCTGACAAATACAGACTAGGATTTGTGCCGTTGGAAACCATCCAGCGTTCGGTTTTCCGCTACCGCTAATCCCTGGTCAGGTTTTCCAGCCACAGGCTCATCAACCCGGCCCGGCCCCTGACGCCGAATTTCCGGAAGATGCCGGTCACATAGGAATGGGTCGTGGAAACCGCCAGACCGAGGCGCTGGGCAATCTGCTTTTCCGATGCGTCGGTCAACAGCAGCCGCAAAACTTTCTGCTCGTGGGGCGCCAACGGGACGGAAGAAAGCGCCAGCCCAAGGTCAAGAATGCTCTCCTTCTTCAGCGCAGTGACATCGCGGGCAACCCCGACGCGCAACCGTTCCGACTGGAGCCATCCGGCGGACCACATGATATGGACGGCACTGCCGTCCTTGTGGCGATAGCGGTTTTCAAAACCGATCCGCTTCTTTCCCGACATGACCTGCTTGGCCTCAACAATGGTCCGGTCCCGGTCGGCGGGCATGACCAGATCGATGATGAACTCGCCCGCCATATCCTTCGGCGTATAGCCAAAAATGCCCTCGCAGGCTGCGCTGACATACTGGATGCGGCCGCCCGTGTCGACCAGGAATACGGCGTCCAGCAGTTGGTCGGCAAACGCAGTGATGTCTTTTCCGATCTCGATACTCATGGCAGTCCAGACCCCCGATACTGGCGCTTTTACTGGCGCCTTGATTGGCCCCTTCGCCCGGATTTCACCCGAACGCGGGTCAACGTGAAGACTAGACCACGCGCCAGCGCATGTACAGTGTTGGCGTCGATAAAACCGGGCGAGGTTCGCCAGCCGGAAGGCCTTTAACGGCGCCACTCATGCCTGCGCGCCGTCAAAGGCACCCTGCTGATTAGCAGGATATGACTTTTGCACGGTTTCGATACCATCATGGCCATCATTTGCCCGGTCTTCGGCAGGCCCCGCCGGGGGCTTCCAAAGCCGTAGTCAACGAGAGTCGGGGCAAATGAGCCAAGCCTCAGCATCGCCTACCCCCTTCGAGGGGGGAGTCGAGGTCAGGAGGGGAGCGGCCCGGCCCGCTGACGGAGGTGGCAGTGGCCTCTGTCAGCGGGGACCGTGCAACGCTGCGGCAATGCCCCGGGACGTACCTGTTCGGCGGCGTCCCTACCCCCTCATTGGATCTGCGCAATCCGCAGCAGGTTGGTGGTTCCCGCCACCAGGAACGGCAGTCCGGCGGAGATGACGATGGACTGTCCGGCTTCCCCGAACCCCTCCGCCAGCACAGTGCGGCTGGCCAGATCGGTCATCTCCGGCACATCCAGCACCTCGTGGCAGAGCACCGCATGCACGCCCCAGGTGAGCGTCAGCCGCCTCGCCGTCGCCATGCGGGGTGTCATGCCGAGGATGGGCACCTGCGGCCGCTCGCGCGCCATGCGCAGCGCCGAGTAGCCCGAGCTGGTATAGGCGACCGTCGCCGGCACCCTGAGCAAGCCCACGATATGCCGCACCGCGTAACCGATGGCATCAGCCGCGTCCGCGCGCGGCGGGGTGTGGGATGCCTCGATGGCGTCGCGGTACAGCGGGTCGGATTCCGTGCGGGAGATAATGCTGTTCATCATTCGCACCGCCTCCACCGGATACCGGCCGGAAGCCGACTCGGCCGACAGCATGACTGCGTCGGCACCGTCGTAGATCGCCGTCGCCACGTCTGACGCTTCCGCACGGGTAGGCACGGGGGCGGCAATCATCGATTCAAGCATTTGCGTGGCAACGATGACCGGCTTGCCGGCCTTGCGGCACGCGCGGACGATCTGCTTCTGCAGCGACGGCACCTGCTCGGCGGGCATCTCCACGCCCAGGTCGCCGCGCGCCACCATGATGGCATCGGCCTCGGCGACAATCAGGTCCAGGCTCTGGATGGCGGCAGGCTTCTCCAGCTTGGCCACGATGCCGGCGCGGCCGTTGACGATTGCCTTGATCTCCCGGATGTCCTCCGGCCGCTGCACGAAGGACAGCGCGATCCAGTCCGCACCCAGCGCCAGTCCGAAGCCTAGGTCGCGCCGGTCCTTCTCGGTCATGGCCGACAGCGGCAGCACCGCGTCCGGCACGTTCACCCCCTTCCGGTCCGAGAGCGTGCCGCCGTTGACGACCGTGGTCTCGGCGAAGTCGGCGCCGCACTGCCCGACGCGCAACCGGATCTTGCCGTCGTCCAGCGGCAGCTCCACGCCCTCGCTCAGGGCGGCGAAGATCTCCGGGTGCGGCAGGCAGACCCGGCTGGCCGAGCCGGGCGCCGCACTGTCCAGGTCCAGCCGGAAGCCAGCACCGGCGGCGAGTTGCACCGGGCCGTCGGCGAAGGTGCCGATGCGCAGCTTCGGACCCTGCAGGTCGAGCAGAACGCCGATCGGGCGGCCCCGTTCGCGCTCTACGGCGCGGATGGCTTCGAATCGTTGCCGGTGGTCGTCGTGGGTGCCGTGGCTGAAGTTGAGCCGGAAGACATCGGCGCCGGCCTCGAACAGCGCGTCAATGAGGTCGGGGGTGCTACTCGCGGGACCGAGCGTGGCCACGATCTTGGCGTTGCGAAGGCGTCTCATGCCATTGCTCCATGTCAGCGCGCGACGGGAGCCGCGCGTAAATCGTTCACCCTGGTCAGGTGTTCTGCACGACGATGCTTGGGAACTTGCTGGTCATGTCGCGCGCCTTGTCGGCGACCTTGATCGCCACCTTGCGCGCGATGGCGCGGTACATCTCGGCCACCGGGCTGTCGGGCTCGGCCACCACGGTCGGACGGCCGGAGTCGGCCTGCTCGCGGATCTGCAAGTTCAGCGGCAGGCTGCCGAGCAAGTCCACGCCGTAGTCAGCGCACATCTTCTCGCCGCCGCCGTGCCCGAAGATATGCTCGACATGGCCGCAGTTCGGGCAGCAGTAGACCGCCATGTTCTCGACGATGCCCAGGATGGGAATGCCCACCTTCTCGAACATCTTCAGGCCCTTCTTGGCGTCCAGCAGCGCGATGTCCTGCGGCGTGGTGACGATCACCGCGCCGGTGACCGGCACCTTCTGCGACAGCGTCAGCTGGACGTCGCCGGTGCCCGGGGGCATGTCGACGATCAGGTAGTCCAGGTCGTGCCAGTTGGTCTGGCGCAGCAACTGCTCCAGCGCCGAGGTCACCATCGGGCCGCGCCATACCATGGGGTTGTCCTGCTCGATCAGGAAGCCGATCGAGTTGGCCTGCAGGCCGTGGCCTTCCAGCGGCTCCATGGTCTGGCCGTCGGCGGATTCCGGGCGGCCGTCGATGCCCAGCATCATCGGCAGGCTCGGGCCGTAGATGTCTGCGTCGAGCATGCCGACGCGCGCGCCTTCTGCCGCCAGCGCCAGCGCCAGGTTCACGGCCGTGGTGGACTTGCCCACACCGCCCTTGCCCGACGCCACCGCGATCACATTCTTCACGCCCGGTAGCAGCTTGACCCCGCGCTGAACCGCGTGCGCGACGATCTTCATGGTGACGGCCACGCTGACATTGCTCACGCCCGGCACTTGCCGCACTGCAGCAACCACCAGCTTGCGGATCGGATCAAACTGGCTCTTCGCGGGGTAGCCGAGTTCGACTTCCAGCGAGACATCGCCGCCGTCGACACGGATATTCCTGGCCGATCGGGTGGACACCAGGTCCTTGCCCGTATTGGGATCGATGACGGTGCGCAGGGCTTCGGTGACCTGCTCAGTGCTGACGCTCAAGACATACTCCGCTGCTGGTGAATGTAGGGAGGCAGTCGTCGCCTGTCAGAGCAACTCCAGCCAACGACTGTCCGTGCGCACCAGATGCCGGCCACGGTCGAAGCGCGTATAGCCAACACGGTCAAAGAATTCCAGGACCTGAACCGCACGTTTTCGTCCGAGTCCGGTGGCATTGCGAAATGCCCCGGCGACGACCGTGCCGGCGTTCTTGCTGGCGTCAACAGCGGCGAGCAAGGCCAGCTCGCGAATCGCCTCCGGATCGTAGAAGAGGTCGTGCACGACCTGAAACGTCTCGCCATGACGTGCGAGCTTGCGCATCAGTTGCCGCACCCTGTCCTCCGGCACGCCATGCGCGCTCGCCAGCTCGCGCACCCATGGCGGATCGAAGCGCCCCGCTTTCATGTCCTGCTGCAATGTCGCAGCAAGCGAGCGATCCGCATCGTCGAGCGTCACGGTGTGCTCGGGCAGGTGCAGCCAGGGCCCGTTCCTGATGATGTCACCGCGCGCGCAGGCGTCATCGACGACCGCACTCCACAACGCGTCTTGCGCGAGCGGCGCGGCGATCCTGCGCAAACGCGCCACCTCCGGGCCAAGCACATCCGGCGAGCGTTGGTGGAATTGCCGGAGGGCAGTGGTCAATCGGCCCGCCAGCGCCCGCCACGCCGCGCTGGACACCAGCAAGGCATCGTCGCCCGGAAGTTCAATCACGCGCGTGTCCCGCGGCAGTTCGATGGCCGCCGCCGGCATGCCGCTCAGCCGCTCCAGCAGCGCGCGCGACAGCCCGTTTGGTGCCTGCTCAAGCAATGCCCCGACCGAGCCAGTGTCAAGCATGGCCTGCATTGCGTCGAGCCACGCCAGCCGCGCCGGGGAACGGCGCTTGCGCGCGGGCGCGAACGGGTCGAGTACATCTCCGCCGCCGATGGTGCGGCTAGCCTGCGCGTTCCGCACGACAAAGGGATCGCCAGGCAGCGCGCACACCGGCCGCTCGAACACAAGCTGCACGCGCGCGCGCTGCCCGGGCGCAAGCGTCGGGCCATCGAGCAGCGCGACACGTGCCACCTGGTGCTGCGTGCCCAGGTGAATATGCATGGGCGCCCAGTGCTCCAGCGCAGGGGCGTCTGGCAACAGTGTCAGCATCACATCGATGCGCTCCGACGCCCGTGCCAGGCGCACATCGACCACCCAGTCACCGCGTTCGATCGCGCCCTTGCCGATGCCGGCCAGGTTCAGCGCGCAGCGCTGCCCCGCCCGCCCGGCAGCAGCAGCACGATTCTGCGCATGGATGCTGCTCACGCGCACAGACTCGTTCTTCGGTGCGAGCAACACCCTGTCGCCGACATGGATGCGCCCGGACACCACGGTTCCGGTCACGATCGTTCCTTGCCCGGCAAGCGTGAAGACCCGGTCAACCGCAAGGCGGAACAGCCCGTCGTCGCGCCTGGTGCGCGACGCAGCCGCGGCCGCGTGCAGGTGCCGCTTCAACGCGTTCACACCCGGATCGTCGGCGCGCGTTGCGCAGGTTTCAAAAACCGGTGCATCCTCCAGCATGCTGCCGCGCCGGAACGACGCAATCTCCGCGCGCACCTGCCGCAGCCGCGCGTCATCCACGCGATCGACCTTGGTCAGCGCAATCACGCCGCGCCGGATGCCGAGCAGTTGCACAATGGCAAGGTGCTCGCGCGTTTGCGGCATCACGCCGGCATCGGCGGCGACCACGAGCAGCGCGAAGTCAATACCGCATGCGCCCGCGGCCATGGTGTGAATCAGCTTTTGGTGGCCCGGGACATCGACCAGGCCGAGCACGTCGCCGTTCTCGAGCGGCACGTACGCGTAGCCAGGCTCGATCGAGACCTCGCGCGCCTTCTTCTCCTTCAGGCGGTCGGCATCCATGCCCGACAGCGCCCTGACCAGGCTGGTCTTGCCGTGATGGATATGTCCTGCCGTGCCGACGATCATGGCTGCGTCAGGTAGACCGGCAGCCTGACGCGCCGGAGACCATCAGGGACTGCCGCGGGAATATCCTCGTCGTGAACATGCATGGTCTCCTATCCTTATCCGAATGGCCGATGGGCTTGCTCAAGCGTGCATCGACGCCGCTGCGCTTAGTGTTCCTGCATCGTTGGAGACAAGATAATTGCCTGGCCACCTAAGGTAAATTCAGCGATTCTTTGCGCGCCTATAAGCGATGCCTTAAGTGACAACGGGATGGACAGATTGACCCGAGAGACCTGGCTCAGCATGGACATTTTGTCCATCGCACAGGCCCCGCAGCGCTTGCAGTACGCCGGAAGCTCCCGACTACCCAGCGAAGCTGTCGCAGGCATGGGCCTTGCTCAGCAGTCTGGATCGGCTGGCCGACCATGTCGCTGCAAAGCAGGAAAGGAATCGAACTCTCATGGCGAAAGTCCTATGTGTCCTTTATCCGGATCCGGTCTCCGGATATCCGCCGCACTATGTCCGCGATGACATTCCGGTGATCACGACCTATGACAACGGCCAGACTGCCCCGACCTCGAAGGCAGCGCTCGGATTCAAGCCCGGCGAACTTGTGGGGTCGGTCTCCGGCGAGCTGGGTCTTCGCGGCTATCTGGAGGGGCTGGGCCACGAACTCATCGTGACCAGCGACAAGGATGGGGCTGACTCTGCGTTTGAGAAGCATCTTCCCGATGCTGAAGTGGTCATTTCGCAGCCATTCTGGCCGGCTTACCTGACCAGGGAGCGAATCGCCAGGGCAAGGAAGCTGATGTGCGCTGACTGCGGGCATCGGCTCCGATCATGTCGATCTTGAGGCGGCCGCCCGTGCCACATCACCGTCGCCGAAGTGACGGGATCAAACAGCATCAGCGTGGCGGAGCACGTCATACTGACGATGCTGGCGCTGGTCCGCAACTACCTGCCATCCCATGAGATCGCCTTGCGTGGCGGGTGGAATATTGCCGACTGCGTGTCACGCAGCTATGACATGGAAGGCATGCAATTCGGCACGATCGGCGCCGGCCGGATCGGTCTCGCGGTGCTGCGCAGGCTCAAGCCTTTTGGCCTGCAGTTGCATTACACCCAGCGGCACCGACTCAGCCCGGAGATCGAGCAGGAACTGGGCCTGACTTTCCACCCCGATGCCGAATCGCTCGTGAGCGCCATGGACTTTGTCAGCCTGCAGATACCCCTTTATCCCTCAAACATGCATTTTTTTGATGACAGGATGCTCGCCAGGATGAAGCGCGGCGCCTACCTCATCAATACGGCGCGCGCAGAACTGGTTGACCGCGACGCGGTTGTGCGTGCGGTCAAGTCCGGCCACATTGCCGCCTATGGCGGTGACGTGTGGTTCCCCGAACCAGCGCCCCCGGATCATCCCTGGCGAACCATGCCTTTCAACGGCATGACCCCCCATATCTCCGGGACCTCGCTCTCCGCGCAGGCCCGCTATACCGCTGGCACGCTGGAAATCCTGGAAAGCTATTTCGATGGCACCCCCATTCGCGAGGAATATCTCATCGTTGACGGTGGCGGACTTGCGGGCACAGGGGCCAGATCCTACAAATTGACGTGAGCGCCAGCGCCGGCGTTGCGCAATTTGCAACGGCGATTGATACTGCCTGGTCAGGAGGAAATGAAAGGCCAGAGGCACCACACAATTCGTGTAGGCTTATGCGTTGAATTCTCTTCCGTCAGCCCGAAAACCGTATCGGTTTCACCAACAAGAAGCGCCCGATGCCTACAAATTCCCCCGAACCGCAAGCAGTTTCCGGCACAGTCACCCGCAGCGCCATATTCATCGTTGCGACGCTCACCGACGGCGATGACCACGCCGACACCGTGCGCGCATGGTGTGCCGACGTTGCCGCCATCGTGCGCGCGGTCGGCCATCGCGTGCCGTCAGGCAACCTGTCCTGTGTCTGCGGCTTCGGCTCCGACGCTTGGGACAGGCTGTTCGGCAAGCCCCGTCCCGCGGCGCTGCATCCGTTCCGGGAGTTCGGCACCGGCGATCGCGTCGCCATCGCCACGCCGGGTGACCTGCTGTTGCACATCCGTGCCGATTCGATGGACCTGTGCTTCGAGCTTGCCACGCAACTGCTCGGCAAGCTTGGCGATGCGATCCAGGTCGTCGACGAGGTGCACGGCTTTCGCAACTTCGACATGCGGGCGATGATCGGCTTTGTCGATGGCACGGAGAATCCGGCCGGACGCGAGGCGGTCGATTTCACGGTGATCGGCGACGAGGATGCCGAGTTTGCCGGCGGCAGCTACGTCATCGTGCAGAAATATCTGCACAATATGACGGGGTGGAATGCCCTTCCCGTGGAGACACAGGAACTGATCATCGGACGCAAGAAGCTGTCCGACATCGAACTGGACGAAGAGATCAAACCCTCGTCATCGCACAGTTCGCTGACAACGCTGGTCGAGAACGGGCAAGAGGTGAAGATCTTGCGTGACAACATGCCATTCGGGCGCCCGGGAGCGGGCGAGTTCGGCACCTACTTCATCGGCTACGCCCGTTCGCCCGCGCCGATCGAGAAGATGCTCGAGAACATGTTCGTCGGATTGCCGCCCGGCAATTACGACCGGCTGCTCGACTTCAGCAAGGCAGTCACCGGCAGCCTGTTCTTTGTGCCGTCGGCCGACCTGCTTGAAGGGCTTGCGGACCGCGAAGCCCCTGCTGTCAGTGATAGCCAACCGGCGCCCTCACCGTCGGCCGCACCGCACCGGGAAGGCTCATTGAATATCGGATCGCTCAAAGGGAACCGTGAATATGAATAACCTGCACCGCGAACTCGCCCCAATCACCAGCGCCGCATGGTCTCAAATTGAAGAGGAAGTGGCGCGCACCTTCAAGCGTTCCGTCGCCGGACGGCGCGTGACAGACGTGATCGGCCCCGGCGGCCCCGAACTGGCCGGCGTGGGTACCGGGCACCTGCTGGACCTCGAGGCGCCGCTGCAGGGCGTCGGCGCGAAGCTGCGCGAGGTCAGGGCCCTGGTCCAGCTAACCGTGCCGTTTGAACTCCAGCGCGAAGCGATCGACAGCGTCGAGCGCGGCGCGCGCGACTCCGACTGGCAGCCAGCCAAGGAAGCGGCCAAACAGCTTGCCTTTGCGGAGGATCGGGCCATCTTCGACGGCTATCGGCAGGCGGGCGTCGTTGGCATCCGCCAAGGCTCGTCGAATCCGAAGTTCACGCTGCCGGCCGACGTCAACCAATATCCGCAGGTGATCAGCGATGCGCTCGAGGCGTTGAAGCTGGCGGGCGTCGACGGCCCCTACTCCGTGCTCCTTGGCGCCGACGCATACACCGCGCTCGCGGGCGGGCGCGACCAGGGCTACCCGGTCATTGACCACATCAAGCGGATCGTCAGCGGCGAGATCATCTGGGCGCCGGCGATCAGCGGCGGCAGTGTACTGTCGACCCGCGGCGGTGACTACGCCTTGCACCTTGGCGAGGAACTCTCGATCGGCTATAGCAGCCATACGGAGCAGGTGGTACGGCTGTACCTGCGTGAAACGCTGACGTTCCTGATGCTGACGAGCGAGGCATCGGTTCCGCTTGAACTGACAGGGCAAGCACCCGGAAAATAATGCTTGTCGATTGAGCCGGCGCGGTCCGTTTCGGCGCGCCGGACTGACTGCAGCGCCGCCCCCTACGTCAGTTGATACTGACGGTCCGGTAATTTCTCCTCGGGAATCTCCCGATTGGACAGCTCCAGCAGCGAGCGCTCGATATTGCGTGCGATGGCATCGAGTGCCAGAGCGTTGGGCGCCTCGCTGAACGGCTCGGACACTTCGTCGGCGATTGCTTCCAGCGCGATCAGCGTGTAAGCAACAAAGACGCAGATGATTGGCGTGAACAGCTCGGTCGAATCCACCAGGCCAAATGGCAGCATGATGCAATAGGCGTACACGGTGCGATGCAGCAGGACCCCGTAGGAAAACGGGATCGGGGTGGATGCAATGCGCTCGCACCCGCCGACTGTCGTCGCCAGTTCGTTGATCTGGGCATCAAGCATCCAGAGCTTGTTCTCCGAGATCACGGCACGAAATTGCAGGCGCGAGAGTCTATGGCGTACCTCATTGAGGATTGCCGTCGGCCGATAGTGCTTGGAACGCAAGGCCTCCATCGCGTCGCGCCCGACAAGCCGAGCCAGATCCTGGGTCGGGTCCGTCTTGCGAAGCTCATGCTTTAGCGAATAGGCAAACGCAATCAGATGATTGACCAGCTGGATCCGATCCTCACTGCGGTCCTCGGGGAGATAACACAGTATCTGCGAGGTGAGCGAGCGTGAGGCGATGAGCACGTGCCCCCAAAGGTAGCGTGCTTCTTTGAAGCGTTCGTAGCTGGCATTGTTCCGGAACGCAAGAAAGATGGTCAGCGCCACGCCAAAGAGCGTGAAAGGGGCGGTATTGAGCGGGATCTTTTCGCCCAGTATCCGCCCTTGGGTCAGGACAGCGATGCCGCTGACAAGAGCCAGGAAGAGCAGCTGCGGAATGATGGTCTGCAAGACTGACCCGCTCCATACGAACAGCATGCTGAACCAGTTTCTCTTTGGCCGTACGATCATGATTTTTCTTGTGGGGAAGCTTTATCTCAGAACAGACTGCATACGAGTTCAGTGACTTGCTGGGTCAGGTCATGCATGTATCGTGTCGCCGGACAACGCCCTCCTCCCACGCCAAATCTCGTGCCGCGCTTCGCCAGGTCGCCAGAAGCTCGCCCCGGGTTACGTCACCTCCACACGCAACACCCGTGCGGGAATGGACTTGTACGATGGCGTTCCGCTTTCCTTGTCAATGTAGTCCAGTGGCACCAGCACATTCGCCTCCGGGTAATACGCCGCCACGGAACCCCGTGCGATGTTTGCATAAGCGATCGCAGTGATCTTCTTCAAGCGCAGTTGCCTGCCGGTTACGATGGTCTCGATGTCGACCCGGTCACCATGCTCCAGTCCGCGTGCCGCCATGTCGTCTTCATGCATGAACAGCACATCGCGCCGCCCGAATACGCCTCGATAGCGATCATCCAGCGCATAGATCGTGGTGTTGTGCTGGTCGTGGCTGCGGATCGTCATCAGGCGCAGGACATTTTCTCCGCCGAGGACGTCGGCGTCCTCTTTCACCCCGCCATACACGGAGAACATCGCTTTCCCAGTCGGCGTCGGCCACTTGCGCTCGGTCGGCGGAAGCGGCAGGCGGAAGCCACCCGGCGTCCGGATGCGTGCGTTGAAGTTCTCGAAGCCGGGCACGGTCTCGAGCTTCCCCATCGCGGGAAAGGACTGTCCGGAATCGGGCAGCGCTACCGCAAAGTTGGGGATCCGCGAACCGTTCGAGCGCGCGCTCGCGCAGCGGATTGAACACGACGACGGGGACGTTGCGCCGTGCGGCTTCATGAAGCGTTCCCATCATTCTGGGGTGATTCGTCCCGGGATTGTGGCCGATGGAGATGATGAGCTCGCAACTGTCGAAGTCTTCCACCGACACCGTGCCTTTGCCGATTCCGATCGATTGTGGCAAGGCGACGCTGGTGGGCTCGTGACACATGTTCGAGCAATCGGGGAAATTGTTCGTGCCATATTCCCGTGCGAACAGCTGGAACAGAAAAGCTGCCTCGTTCGATGCCCTGCCCGACGTATAGAACTCGACCTGGTCGGGCGACAGCCCACGCAGGATTTCACCGATTCGGGCGAATGCCGCGCCCCAATCGACCGCCCGGAATGTGTCAGTGGCACGATCGTAGACCCGCGGATGGGTAAGCCGCCCCATATCCTCCAGCTCAAAATCCCTTGTCCGGCCACGCGCAGCCCGGACAATCGAAGCCATCGGGCTGATTGGTCCGGAGCAGCGTGATCCGCGCCTTGACGCTATCCATTTGCAGCCGTATGGCTTGAGTCGTTGCGCGAAGCGCACCCCAACCACCAGCGGGTCCGTCATACGGCCTGATGCCAGGCACTTCCCGTCGAGTAGCCATGTCTGCTCCATGAACGTGAACCGGTCCCCTGGGGGCGAAAGCCGCCCGTGCCGCAAGGCGAGCTTTTCATAAAAATTGACTCGGCCTACCGCTCGGCAAGTAGCGGTTACAAATAGCGCTGCCCTCCCCAATGCATGTTTGACAGCTCACAAATGCTCGCAGCAAATGGTCTATTCGATTCATGACGGCGCAGGCTGCTGAACCCGGCTATTCTGGTTAGTCGTAGGCTGCGCTGCAGCGATCGCGACAATGGACTTGGCCTCGAAGTTGATAGCGCCATCCATGACCACGACTGCACGGAAAACACATTGCGGAGAGGCGATGAGGCGGGATTCGCCAGTGGAAGGCAGTAGCGCCGGCATGGAAGAGGTACGTCATGGCACCATGAGGTCCGAGGACGACCGCCTTGCCGAAGAAACGCCAGTCGCGCTCGAATACAACGGCATCTCGCATGCGGTCATGCTGGCCACGCCCGCCGATTTCGATGACTTCGCGATCGGCTTCAGCCTTAGCGAAGGCATTGTCGACAACGCCTGCGAGTTCTACGGTATCGACGTGGAAGCCGGCGGGAACGGCGTGACAGTCAAGATAGAGATCGCCTCCGCCGCCTTCGCCAGGCTGAAGACCCGGCGTCGCGCGCTGGCGGGGCGTACCGGCTGCGGCCTGTGCGGCACCGAGTCGCTTGAAGACGTCATGCGCCTGCCGTAGCCGGTGCAGAGCACGGCCATCTTCGACCCGTCTGTCTTCGACGCGGCGTTCGCCGCCTTGCACAACCGCCAGACGCTGCTGCGCGATACCGGAGCGACCCACGCAGCGGGATGGCTGCGCGCGGATGGCACGCTGGTCCTGGTGCGCGAGGACGTGGGGCGCCACAATGCGCTCGACAAGCTGGCGGGCGCACTGGCAAGCGGCACTGAGGATACCAAGAGCGGCGCGGTGATTGTCACCAGCCGGGCCAGCTACGAGATGGTGTTCAAGACGGCATCGATCGGCGCCGGGATTCTTGCTGCGGTGCCCGGCCCAACGGCACTGGCCGTGCGGATGGCGGAATCCACGGTGGTGACGCTGGCCGGTTTTGTGCGCAGTGGCAGCCTGGTCGTCTACTCACATCCCGAACGCCTGCGTATTGCCTAGGTTGCCGATCACGCCCCGGATCCTGTCGCCTCCTGCTCGAATGCGGCCTCCGCCCGAAGGCTCGCCAGGTCGCGCCCGACCGTGGCGACCGCAAGCCGCTTGTCCTTGCTCCAATAGGTCACCGTACAGTCATGCGCGGCGGGATCGCCGTCGACATCCAGGCGATCCCATTGCTCCGCATGGCCTACGTAGTTGATGGCCACATCATAGTGCTGGGTCCAGAAGAATGGCACGGCCGCAAAGCGTTTGCGCTGTCCCAGGATATTCCGCGCTGCCACCACGCCCTGGCGCTCGGCGACCACCCAGTGTTCGACGCGGATACGCTGGCCCGTTCCCGGGTCAGGCCAGCGCGCAATATCGCCCGCGGCATAGATGCCAGGTTCGCTCGTCTGGAGAAATTCATCGACCGCCACGCCCTTGTCCAGCGCGAGGCCGGCGTCCTGCGCCAAGGCCACGTCGGGGCGAACGCCAATCCCGGTCACGACCAGATCGGCGGCCAGCTCCGTGCCGGTCGACAATTTCACCCGATCCGGCTGAATCTCCGCCACCGTGGCCCCGAGATGGAACGTTACCCCGTGCGATTCATGAAGCGCCTTGATCATGCCGCCGAGCGCCGCACCCAGGACCCGCTCCATCGGATGCGCTTCGGGCGCGACAACATGCACTTCCAGGCCTCGCGTTCGCAGCGCTGCCGCGACTTCCATCCCGATAAAGCTTGCGCCCACCACGACGCATCGGCATGCCGTGCCGAGACGCGCGATCAATGCGTCGCAGTCGGCCAGCGTACGGAGCACGCCCACGTGCGGCAAGGATGCGCCAGGAACGTCGAGCCGTATCGGCACGGCACCGACGGCAAGCAGAAGCGCGCCGTAGCTCACGTTGCTGCCATCCGAGAGCGTGACGGATTTTTGCGCGGGGCTGAGCTTGACGACACGGTTGTCGGCGCGCACATCGATGTCGTGATCCGCGTAGAACGTCGGTGGCCGCATTGGCAGCCAGTCCGCGTTTGCCGTCCCGGCGAGGTAGTCTTTCGATAGATTCGGCCGGTCGTACGGCAATGAACGATCGGCGCTCAACAGCGTGACGGGGCCGCTATAGCCTTCCCGGCGCAGGGTTTCGACCGCGGCAGTCCCGGCTGCGCCGCCGCCGATGATTACCACGGATTCAGGGAGTTGGGCGGCGGCAAGTCGCGGTGGCTGCACCGCCGGCAGCGCTTCGCGGACGAAGGCCTTTCCGTCTTGCTGTTCCACGCGCCAGCATTTCAGATCGTCCTGGGCGGGCGGCCCCAGGACCGCGCCGGTACGAAGACTGAAGCAGGCGTGATGCCATGGACATCGGATCGTGTCGCCGACCAGCAGGCCGTCCGCCAGAGGCGCCCCATAGTGGGTACAGGTCGCACCGATGGCAAACAGTTCATCAGCCCGTCGCACAAGCAAGACCGGTTCGCCGCCAATCTGGCCTGTCACCATGCCGCCATCAGCAAGGTCAGCCAGCGGCACGCCCTGGGCGAGATCGCATTCATCCTTGGAGGAAGAGCTTTTGGTCATGGCGTCTCTCCTTGCCGGTCATGGCACAGGGCCATTATCGACCTCGATACCGTCAAATGAAAGGCGCATGCAGCGTTACAAACTGCGCCACGGCACGGATATTATTCACGGGTGACCAGCCTCCTTTCCTGACGAAGGGTCATCCGGATAACTGCCCCATGAACAGACCCTCCCGCTTCGCTATCGGCAAGCGCATTGCACCCGCACGCTTTCTGCTGTGCGGCGCCATATTGATTGTTGCGACCTTCGCCGCGGGTGCGCTCGGCGCAGAGCCACGTATTGCGCTGCTGATCGGCTTCGATCTCGCGGCCCTTGTCTTCCTTGGCGCCGCGCTGCCGCTGTTGCGCGCCGATGCTGCGGCCATGCGGCGTACAGCGGAGTACAACGATGCCAACCGCACCGCGCTGCTCGCGATCACCGTGCTGCTCTCGATGGTGATCCTGGTCGCGATCGGCACGCTGATCGCGCGCCCCGAGACACCGCACTGGGCCGACATCGCGCTGATCGTCGCCACGCTCATCCTGTCCTGGCTTTTTGCCAACACCGTTTTCACGCTGCACTATGCGCATCTCTACTATCTCCAGACCGCCACCGGCGACCAGGGCGGGCTGCAGGTGCCGGGCGTTAAGGACCCCAGCTATTGGGACTTCCTCTATTTCAGCTTCACGCTGGGCATGACTTTCCAGACGTCTGACGTGACTATCGCCGGCGCCCACATGCGCAGGGTGGTCCTGGGCCACTGCGTGGCCGCGTTTCTGTTCAACATGGGGATTTTGGCGTTCACCGTGAACGCCCTGGGTGGCTTGTAGGCGACTTGACCACGCGGCCAAAGTGTTCGTGGACAAATTCCTTGCATCCCGCCGGATACTGTATATATTTACAGTACCTGTATGGATGAACAGTAGGAGTCCCGTCCATGGAACACCTGATCCGTGTGCAAAACGATTATGACCGCCAGGTGCTGGCCTGGCTGCGCGGGCGCATCGGCGATGCCGCGCTGCAGACCGCGGCACTGCGCCTGGGCGGCCAGCGCAAGCCTTACCTGTCAACGATCTGCCGCAGCCTGGGCATCCGCCCACCCAGCCGGCGCCAGTTCGCGGCCGAGGCAGCGCGCATGCACCGCGCGGTGGGCGATACCTACCTGGCCCGTATCCGCGAAATCCTTGGCCAGTCACCTGCCGAAGCTGCGCTGCGCCAGTAAGCAGTAGCCGATCACCGGCCACGCCGGCGCCGCCGAGCTCTCGCTGGCCGTATCATGAAGCCCCGTTGCCGTCACACGGCACGGGGCTTTTTTCATCCCTAGCCAAGGCCGATATGAGCGAACATCGCATCCCTACCGCCGCCCTGCACCAGTGGGTGGCCGATCTCTGGCTTGCCGCGGGCAGCAGCGCACAAGAGGCGCGCCTGACGGCCGACCACCTGGTCGGCGCCAACCTGAGCGGGCATGACTCGCACGGCGTCGGCATGATCCCGCGCTATGTGCTGGCCTGGCAGGCCGACGAGCTGCAGCTGAACCAGCAGGTCAGCGTGCTGCACGATGCCGGCAGCATGCTGAGCCTGGACGGCAACCGCGGCATGGGCCAGGCAGTGACGGCGCAGGCCATGGACATGGCTATCGGCCGCGCGCGCGAGCATGGCGTCTGCGTGATGGGCCTGCGCCAGTCGCACCACCTGGGGCGCGTGGGCCACTGGGCCGAGCAGGCCACTGCCGCCGGCATGATCTCGATCCACTTCGTCAACGTGCTGTCCAAGCCCATCGTGGCGCCGCACGGCGGCTACGATGCGCGCTACGGCACCAACCCGTTCACCATCGGCGTGCCTGTGGCGGGCGAGCCGCCGCTGGTGCTGGACTTCGCCACCAGCGCGATCGCGCTGGGCAAGGTGCGCGTGGCCCACAACAAGGGCGTGCCGGTGGCGCCCGGCTGCCTGCTGGACGCGCACGGCGAGCCCACCGCCGATCCTGCCGTGATGTACCCCGCCGACGGCGCGCCGCAAGGCGCGCTGCGGCCCTTTGGCGAGCACAAGGGCCATGTGCTGGCCGTGATGTGCGAGCTGCTGGGCGCCGCGGTCACCGGCGGCCACACCATCCGCCCCGAAACGCTGCGGCATGAGCATGCGGTCTGGAACAACATGCTGGCGATCGTGTTCGATCCCGCGCGCCTGGGCACCAGCACGTCGTTCGGGCATGAGGTAGCGGCGTTCGCCGAGTGGATGAAGGCATCGCGACTGCAGCCCGGGCAGGATGGCATCCGCCTGCCGGGCGAGCCCGAACGGGCCTGGCGCGCCGCCCGCGCCACCCATGTCCCGGTTGACGCCGGCACGCTGGCCCAGCTGGACGATGCCGCCGCGCGGGTGGCGGCCGCGCGCGCCAGCGCGCAGCCTGCGCCGGGGCCGCTGTCTGCGCTGGCTTGCGACTGACTATCATCAGAGATGAACCCGGCGTCGTGCGCGACGCACGGCCGGCCTGGCGCCTGACCACTACCGGACACTGACATGAGCAAGATCGGCTTTATCGGACTTGGCGTGATGGGCAAGCCCATGGTGCAGCACCTTGTCGAGGGCGGGCATACCGTGTCCGCCCATACCCGCAGCGGCGTGCCGCAGGACCTGCAGGATGCCGGCGTGAAAGCCTGCGCCAGCGCCGAGGAGGTGGCAAAGCAGTCGGAGACCATCATCCTGATGCTGCCTGACACGCCCGACGTGGAGCGGGTGCTGTTTGGCGAGAAGGGGGTCGCTGACGGCCTTGCCGACACGGCAGGCGGCGTCACCGTGATCGACATGAGCTCGATCTCGCCGATCGCCACGCGCGAGTTCGCGCGCTGCATCGAGGCGCTCGGTGCCGACTATGTTGATGCGCCGGTCTCCGGCGGCGAGGTCGGGGCCAAGGCGGGCACGCTGTCGATCATGGCCGGCGGCAAGCAGGAAGTATTCGACCGCGTGCTGCCGATCCTGCAACTGATGGGCAAGAACATCACGCGCGTGGGCGAGGCCGGCGACGGCCAGGTGGCCAAGGTGGCCAACCAGGTAATCGTGGCGCTGACCATCGAGGCGGTCAGCGAAGCGCTGGTGCTGGCCGCCCGCGCCGGCGCCGATCCCGCGCGCGTGCGCGAGGCGCTGATGGGCGGCTTTGCCAGCTCGCGCATCCTGGAAGTGCATGGCGAACGCATGATCAAGCGCACCTTCGACCCGGGCTTTCGCATCGCGCTCCACCAGAAGGACCTGGACCTGGCGCTGTCCACCGCGCGCCAGCTCGGCGTGGGCCTGCCCAGCACGGCGTCGTGCCAGCAGCTGTTCAATGTCTGCAGCGGGCTGGGCGGCGCTGGCTGGGATCATTCCGGGCTGGTCAGGGCGATCGAGCACCTATCCTCGTTCGCCATCGGCGACGAGCCGCCCGCAGCCTGAACCACGCCGCCGCCCCGCCGCATGTCGCGCGCGAACACCGTGGTGCTGACCGCACTGGCGATGCTCGCCTTTGCCGGCAATTCACTGCTGTGCCGGCTCGCGCTGAAAGGCACCACCATCGACGCGGCCAGCTTTACGCTGGCCCGCGTCGCCGCGGCGGCGCTGGTGCTGTGGGTCATCGTCGCGGCGCGGCACCAGTTGGTGCGCACGGTCGTGGCGCAGCGGCTGCCGCCGGTGGAAGGCAACTGGATCTCCGCGCTTGCGCTGTTCTGCTATGCCGCGGCCTTTTCCTTCGCCTATGTGCGTCTCACCGCGGGGACCGGCGCACTGCTGCTGTTCGGGGCGGTGCAGGCCACCATGACCGGCTATGGCCTCTATGCCGGCGAGCCCATGCGCGCGCAGCAATGGTTCGGCCTGGCACTGGCGCTGGCCGGGCTGGTGTGGCTGTTGCTGCCAGGGCTGGCCGCGCCGCCGCTGCTGTCCTCGCTGCTGATGATCGCGGCCGGCATCGCGTGGGGCGTTTATTCGCTGCGCGGCAGGCGCGCCGCGGATCCGGCCTCTACCACCGCGGGCAATTTCCTGCGCGCGGTGCCGATGGCGCTGGCGCTGGGTGCGGTGATGCAGGCGCAGCGTTCACTGGACAGCGCGGGACTGGGCTATGCGCTGTTGTCCGGTGCCATCACATCCGGGCTGGGCTATGTCATCTGGTATGCCGTGGTGCCGCGGCTGAAGGCCGCCACCGCCGCCACCGTGCAACTGAGCGTGCCGGTCATTACGGCGGCGGGCGGCATCGCGCTGCTCGGTGAAGCCTTGAGCCTGCGGCTGGCATTGAGCGCGGCCGCGGTGCTGGGCGGCATTGCGCTGGTGATTGCAGGCAAGCGCGCCTAGCTGCCGGCAAACCCGCCCGCATGGAACACCAGCGGCGCACCTGGCGTCGAGCCATAGGCCACCACCTCCACGACAAAGATCACGTGGTCGCCGACCACGCGCACCGAGCGGTGCCGGCAGATGAAATGCGCCAGCGTGCCGTCGATCAGCACCGTGCCGCACGGCCCGGGGCGGCAATCGACGCCTGCAAAGCGGTCACCACTGCGCGCGGCAAAGCGCTGGCACAAGGCCAGCTGGCCACTGCCCAGCACATTGATCGCGTGGCACGGCGCCGCGCGCAGCACCGCCAGGCTGCCGGAACTGCGCGCCAGGCACCACAGCAGCAACGGCGGTGCGAGCGACACCGAGGTAAAGGCATTGATCGTGACGCCGACCGGCTGGCCGTCGGCGTCCGCGGCCGTAACGATGGTAACGCCGGTGGCAAACTGCCCCAGCGCATCGCGCAAGGCTCGCCGCGCCGCGCCATCGTGGCTGATGGCGCGGGCCGCGTCGTCCTGGCCGCTGTCGTTGCATGCTTGCGTGGCATACGGTAGCGGCGCCAGGGCGGGCATCATTGCGCGGCAGGCCGCACCTCGCCGGGCGGCGCGTCGATATCCAGCCCCAGTGCCATGCGCCCTGCGTACTCCTGCTGCGCACCGGCCTGCAGCGGATGGAAGCGCGCGCCCTGCGCATCGCGAAAGCGCCGCTCCAGTCCGGCGTCGCGATAGAAGCCCGCGCCGCCGGCCAGGTCCATCGCCGCCTCGACCGTCGCCAGCACCGCGCGCGCGGCCAGCGTGCGGGCGCACATGATGCGGTTGGTGGTGACCAAGCCCGGCGCCTGCCCCGATGCCGCCGCGAACATCGCATCCAGCGCCAGCTGCGCGGCATCGGCCTCATTGCACAGGCGCCCGGCGGCTTCCACTGCATGCGCGCTCAGGCGCCGCTGGCGCGCCAGCTGCAGCGCGATATCGCGCGCGGCCTCGGCCACGCCGACGTAGACCGCATAGATCAGCGGCAGCGCGATCATCGCCACCGTATGCATCATCGGATGCCACACGCCTTGCGGGCGGCGCGCGGCAATGGCGGTATCCGGCACCAGCACGCCTTCCAGCAGCACATCATGCGAGCCGGTGCCGCGCATGCCGAGCGTGTGCCAGTTCGACAGCACGCGTACGCCCGGCGACTTCATCGGCAGCGCGAAATGCAGCACCGTGGGCCCGGTCTCCGGATCGTCATGGACGGCGCAGGTCATGAACAGGTCCGCCGCCGGCGCGCCGCTGGCGAAGATCTTGCGCGCATCCACGCGAAAGCCGCCATCCACGCGCGTAGCCTTGCCGCTGCCTTGCAGCCAGTCCGATCCGCCGCTGCCCAGCAACACCAGCTGCTCGCCCGCCACGCGCTTGAGCAGCCCCTCCACCGGCGCTTGCTGATTGCGCCAGCGCCATGCGGCCGTGGCCACCGGGTGGGTGTGCATGGCAAAAGCCAGCGCGGTCGATCCGCAGGACTTGCCCAGCTCGCGCAGCACCGCGCCCAGCTCCTGGTGCGAGAGCCCGGCGCCGCCCAGTTCCTGCGGCACGGCCGCAGCAAAGAAGCGGTGCGCGCGCAGGTCGTCGTAGTTGGCGCTGACGAACTGCCCGCTGGCATCGATCTCTGGCGCGCGCGCGTCGAAGGTGCGGCCTAGGGTCGCGGCCAGGCCGAGCCAGTCGGCCTGTGCGCCTGCGCTGGCATCCGCTGCGGAAAGGGTTTCCATGGTGTTGTCTCCGGCTGGTCTGATACGTGCGCTGCGGCGTTGTATGGCGCCAGGCACGGTGCTAGTATCGGAGCCCGGTCCCCTTGCCCGTATGATCGGGCGTCCGGCTTTCTTGCGCGAAACACCGGATCTGGAGGAATGTGACCATGGATGCCTTGTCCGACCTCTTGCGCGCCGTGCAGCTAAGCGGCGCCGTGTTCCTGAACGGCGAGTTCAAGTCGCCGTGGTGCCTGATCAGTGAAGCGGATGCTGAATTGCGCGCCGCCTTCCTGCCCCGCGCCGACCGCGTCGTCTCCTACCACCTGATTACCGAAGGCGTCTGCTGGGCGCGCCTGGTCGACGGCACCGGCCCGGGCGTGCGCGTCGATACCGGCGAACTGCTGGTGGTGCCGCAGGGCGAGCCGCACGTACTGGGCAGCGACCTGCGCCTGCAGCCACTGCCATCCGCTCCGCTGGTGTACGACATGCTGCGCAACAGCCCGGGCGAGGTCATGCGCGTGTCCTACGGCGGCGGCGGCGAAACCACGCGCATGGTGTGCGGCTTCCTGGGGTTCGACGACACCATGGGCAATCCCTTGCTGACGTCGCTGCCGCGGCTGTTCAAGGTGGGGCTGGGCAGCGGGCTGGAATCGGCATGGCTGGCATCGGCGCTGGCCTTTGCCACCTCGGAAGCGGCGGAACCGCGTGCGGGCACCGCCACGGTGCTGGCCAAGCTGTCTGAGCTGCTGTTCGTGCAGGCAGTGCGGCGCTGCATCGACACTCTGCCTGACAATGAAAGCGGCTGGCTCGCCGCGCTGCGCGACCGCTATGTGGGGCGGGCGCTGTCGCGCATGCATGCACGGCCCGCCTATCCGTGGACGGTCGATGAACTGGCTGGCAACGTGGGGCTGTCGCGCTCGGCGCTGGCGCAGCGCTTTACCGACCTGCTGGGGCAGCCACCGATGCAGTACCTGGCGCACTGGCGGCTGCGCTCCGCGGCGGCCGAACTGCGCAGCGGCAACCGTTCCATCAGCGAGGTCGCGGGCGCGGTCGGCTACGACTCGGAGGCCGCGTTCAGCCGCGCGTTCAAGCGCGAGTTCGGCCTGCCGCCCGCCAGCTGGCGCCGCAACTACATCGACGCGGGGCAGGCTCCGGCGGCGGCCGCACATTGAATTCGCCGTGGCAAAGACAACGGCCCGCGTCACCAGGCGCGGGCCGTAGCAATGCCCGGGCGGCGGGCAGCGGGACTTACATCTTCTGCTTGGTATTTTCCGCCGCGCCCTGCACCTTCTCGCCGCCACGTTCGATGTCCTTGCCCGCACCGGAAATGGTGTTGCAACCCGTGACCAGCAGCACGCCAGCGAGGGCAAACAATGCGAATAGCTTTCTCATGACGATCTCCTTGCTTCGTGTGGATGCGGCATGCGCCGCCAGGATGGAGTGGATCGGAATGACTTGACCGGGCAGCCGCTTGCCCGACCGGCAATTGGATCGTAGCAACGCACCGCAGCGCGCAAAGTCGGCTTTCGTCCTACCGGGATGTCAGCCGACGGCGCGACCGGCCGTCACCGCGTACGCGCTTGTGCTTGTGCTTGTGCTTGTGCTTGTGCTTGTAGGACAGCGACGGATACCCCGCGGCAGCGCCATCGCTTAAAAATCAACAGCCAGTCCAAGCCTTCCGGAGAACACCATGACGTCACGCAGCATCCACGTGCTTCCCGCCGCAACCGACAACACCGAATACGCCGGCGACGGCGCATGGGCTCTCACCATTGAGGGCCTGGAGAACGGTGGCGACGACACCGCGCTGCATTTCCCGACCCAGGAAGCCGCGATTGCGGCCGGCTGGATGCGCGCGCGCGAGGATGGCCTGCCGTTGTGCATCCACGGCCGCGACGGCCTGGTGCGCGAGCGCAAGATCTATTGCCGGGACGCACGCGGCACCGCCCGCATCGGCTACTGAGCCCCCCGGCCACCGCCAGCGGCCGGCCCCACCCCCTACCTCCCCGAGCCCGCGGCCAATGCGGGCACAACAGTCCATTGCAGGAAACACATTGAGTGAAATCAATGTGTTACGCCTCCGTTCGTGAAAGCTATGGGTCCGTCACCGATACTGGAATCAAGGCACTCCATTATCCAGAATCAACCGAGACCCCCATGCGCCTGTTCCTCAGGTACCGCCCGCTGGACATCTATCCCGACCCGATCGACGCCAGGGTTGCCGAACTGCACGAGCTTGCCGAAGACATCCATGCCAGGCACGCGCGCAAGTGGCGCCGGCATGGCACGATGCTGACCCTGCGCGACGGCGCGGATCGCAGATTTCCGGCCGGCGACCCGGAAACGCGGCATTAGATTAGGGAAGATTCCTCTCTGCGCTCGGAAATGTGAACAAGTGTCATATCCGGTTGGCAAGGATATGACCCCTGCGAAAGAATGGGTACCGTACGCGGCAGGCTCGATTGGCGAGCCCACCGCTGCAACCCTTTTCCTGACGCAGCGAAATGAATCGAACCACCCGGGAATGCGTGATGGCGTTGATTTCCAGCCTGCGTGCCAAGGGGCCCATGCCCCGGCACCAGCTTGCCGCCGCCAGCCGCCTGAACGCCGCGGAACTGACGCGTGCGCTGAAGTCCGCCCGCCAGATGGGCGTGGTCGCCTACGCCGGAGAGCCTGAATCCGCGGCCGAGGCAGATACCCCGCTAGTGCTGACCGGCCGGCCCTTGCCGCCGCCGCGGCGCGTGGCGCCGGCACCGCGCGAAAGCAAGCCGCATTTCGAGCCGCTGCTGGATGTCTGGGGCATTGCCCGCCCTACCACGCTGCGGCGCAGCCATCCGTCGTAGCGTCTTCGCCGCATAGCGGGGTCTTCCGACTCGCCCTCGTCGGCATGCCGTTCTTACAAAGGCAGGTAAAGCGCACACGCGCCTGAACCGGCCAAGGCTTGCCTTTACCCCCTGGGGCGCCGCCTGCACGCCTGGGGCAGCCCACGTGCCGCGCCGGTACGGAACTTGCGCGACGCTTCTGGCTAAACCTCCCCGAAGCGTGCGACATGAGGCAACACAACCCGCCCGGCACCACCGCGCCCCCCGCCACTGGCCCTCCGCATGATTGCCAGGCCCCGCTCGGCTTTACGCCGGAGCCGGGGCGCAATTGCTGGCGCGTCGAGTCCTGCCAGCGCTTTGCCATGCTGGTCGACGCCGACGCCTACTTCCGCGCGCTGCGCGAAGCGCTGCCGCGAGCCGAGCACACCATCTTCATCCTGGGCTGGGATATCGACAGCCGCATGGAATTGGTGCCGCAGGGCGCGCAGGACGGCCTGCCGGCGGGCCTGCGAGACTTCCTGTGCGCGCTGGCGGACCAGCGCCCCGAACTGCGCATCTACATCCTGAGCTGGGACTACGCCATGGTGATGGCGATGGAGCGCGAGTGGCTGCCGTCCGCCAGCGCGCACTGGCAGGCGCACCGGCACCTGTCGTTCCGGCTTGACGGCAACCATCCCCCCGGCGCCTCGCACCACCAGAAGGTGGTCGTCATCGACAACAAGCTCGCCTTTGTCGGCGGGCTGGACCTGACGCTACGCCGCTGGGACGACAGCTGCCATGCCCCCGGCGCGCCGCTGCGCGTGGCCGAAGGCAAGCCCTACCCGCCCTTCCATGACGTGCAGTGCGCGCTCGACGGCCCCGCCGCGGCGGCGCTGGGCACCCTGTGCGCGGCGCGCTGGCTGCGCGCCAGCGGCAGCCAGCCGCGCCCGGTTGCGGCCACCTCGTCAGACCCGTGGCCGCCAGGCCTGGCGCCGGAGCTGACCGACGTGCGCGTCGCCATCGCCCGCACCATGCCCATGTGCGAGGACGAGCCCGGTGTCAGCGAGATCCGCATGCTGCTGCGCGATGCTATCGCCTCCGCCCGGCACAGCATCTACATGGAGAACCAGTACTTCAGTTCGCACGAGATCGCCAAGGCGCTGGAGGCACGGCTGGGGCACGAGGACGGCCCTGATATCGTGCTGGTGTCGAGACGCAACGAGAGCGGCTGGCTAGAAGCGCACAGCATGGGCGTGCTGCGCGCGCGCCTGTACCGCCGCCTGCGCGCAGCCGACACGCAGGAACGCTTCTGCCTGTACTGCCCGTCGATTCCGGGCCTGATGCCCGAATGCGTCAACGTGCATAGCAAGGTCACGGTGATCGACGACGACCTCATCACCATCGGCTCATCCAACCTCAGCAACCGCTCGCTGGGGCTGGATACCGAGTGCAATATCGTGGTGATGTCGGGCGGCGACCCGCGCGTGCAGGCGGCCATTGCCGCCATGCGCGCACGGCTGCTGGGCGAGCACCTGGATGTGGCACCCGAAGCCTTCCAGGCCGAGGTCGCCGCCACCCGCAGCGTGCTTGCGGCCATCCGCAACCTGCAGCGCGCGGACGGGCGCTCGCTGGAAGCCTACGAGCCGCCGTTGCCGGACGATGTCGATGCCGCCTCGCCGGCGGCCAGCCTGCTGGACCCGATCGAGCCGATCGACAGCGACCAGGTCCTGGCCGAGTTCGTCAGCCATGAGGCACGCCCGCGCGTGCTCGGGCGCGTCGGGATGATGGTGGCGCTGGCGCTGCTGCTGGCGGGGCTGGCGTTTGCGTGGCGCCATACGCCGCTGCGCGAATGGGCGGACTTCCGCGCGCTGCTCAGTGTGGTCGAGCAACTGGACGAGATGCCGCTGGCACCGCTGGCGATGATTGGCGTCTACCTGGCCGGCGCGGTGACGATGCTGCCGGTGACGCTGCTGATCCTGGTGACCGTGGTCATATTCGGCCCGCTCTATGGCGCCGCGCTGGCGCTGTGCGGCACCGTTCTGAGCACCGGCGCGGGCTACCTGGCCGGCCGCTTGCTGGGGCGCAATGCCGTGCGCCGCTTTGGCGGCAGGCGGCTGAACCGGGTCAGCCACCAGCTGGGCAAGCACGGGGTGGTGGCGATGGTGGTGCTGCGGCTGGTGCCGATTGCACCGTTCGCGCTGGTCAACCTGGTGATCGGTGCATCGCGCATCAGCCTGCGCGACTGCCTGCTCGGCACCGCGCTGGGCATGCTGCCCAGCATTGTGGTGGCTGCCTGCCTGGTGAACCGCGTCGCCGCCGCGGCGCGCGATCCGGGCCTGTTCACCTTCGCCTTGCTGGCGCTGGTGCTGCTGGTGCCGGCGTCGCTGCTGCTGGTGCTGCGCCGCCGGCGCCGGCGCCGTGCCGAGGGCGGCGCCGCGCGCCCGCAAGACGATCCGCCCGGCCCCCGCGGGCGGCTGGCACGGCTGGCGGCACTGCGCCGCCAGGCCTAACGCTGGCGGCGATAGCTGGCGTTCATGAACTGGGCCCACTCGCCGTTCTCGCCCAGCATGTAGGACGTCAGCGTGCGGTGGTCGTCGTCGGTGAAGGTGATCACGTCGCGGTACTGGGCGATGCGGCCATTGCCGGAACAATCCGGCCCCTCGGCACGCAGCGTCAGTTGCTGGCCGCCGCCGTCGAGCTCGCCTTCATAGAACCACAGGTGGGTCATCATCGAGCCGATGAAGGTCCCCACGAAATGCTTGCGGGCGGGGTCGTAGCCGAGCGTCATGACCGTGGTGGACGGGCCGCAGCCGGGCATGTCACCCTGCGTCACGCACTGGACCCAGACGTCGCCGACGCTGCTCACGCGCTCGGGGATCTCCCACTTCTGCACCGGCTGGTCCGGTCCCATCGATGCGTCGCCTTCGGCGATCCAGTTGCCCACCAGCCGTTGCAGCCAGCGGTGCTCCTTCTGCGCTTCGGTCTTCATTCGCGGTCCCCTTGGGTTGCAGCCACAGATGCTTGTGGATGCCGTACACATAGCCTAGCAAATGAAATGGACAGTGTCCACTTTTGCCTGCAATTGGCTGTGCTGCGTTGGCCTGACGCGCTGATTGACATGCAGGCATTTACCTGCATATACTCCCCTCATGCACAAACACAACGGATGGGATGGACGCTGACAAGGTTTTCAAGGCGCTGGGCGACCCGACACGCAGAAAGCTGCTCGACCTGCTGTACGAGCGGAACGGGCAGACGCTGGGCGAACTCTGCGAGCACCTGAACATGGCGCGGCAATCAGCCACCCAGCACCTCGGGATCCTCGAGGCGGCCAACCTGGTGAGCACGGTCCGGCGTGGCCGGGAGAAGCTGCATTTCATCAACCCGGTGCCGCTGCACGAGGTCTACGAGCGCTGGGTGCGGAAATTCGAACGTCAGCGGCTCAGCCTGCTGCACGACCTGAAGAACGAACTCGAAGGAGATCAGCAATGAGCCAGGAGAAGACCAGCTTCGTTTATGTGACCTACATCCGCTCGACGCCGGATAAAGTGTTCGAGGCCATCACGAAACCGGAGATCGCGCGACGCTACTGGGGCCACGAGAACGTCTCCGACTGGAAGCCCGGATCGGCCTGGGAGCACGTGCGCGCCAACGAGCAGCGCACGGTTCAGGTGGTCGGCAAGGTAGTCGAGGCCGCGCCGCCGACGCGCCTGGTCATCACGTGGGCGAGCCCCTCGCAGGCCGCCGATCCGGCCAGCTACAGCCGCGTGAGCTTCGACATCGAGGCGTACGAGGAGATGGTGCGGCTGACCGTCACCCATGACGAACTCGAGGCCGACAGCGGGATGGACAAGGCCATCAGGCAGGGCTGGCCGATCGTTCTTTCCAGCCTGAAGTCCCTGCTGGAAACAGGGCAGGCCATCGACGTCTTCGCCAAGCCGAAGGCAGCCTGAACCGGGAGTTGCTCATGACCCAGCCCTACACCGGCGGATGCGCGTGCGGCGCGATCCGCTACGCAACCAGGCACGCGCCCGTCTTCCAGAACCACTGCCAGTGCCGCGACTGCCAGCGGCGCAGCGGCACCGGGCACGGCTCCTACCTGACCTTTCCCGCGCGCGCCGAGATGACCATCGCTGGTGAAGCCACGCACTGGGAGGTCGCGGGCGACAGCGGCAACGTGAAGGTCCACGCCTTTTGCCCGGTCTGCGGCACGCCGGTCTTCCTGCGCTTTGCCGCGATGCCGGAGCTGATCGCGGTCCACGCGGGCAGCCTGGACGACCCGGACCGCTTCGTGCCGCAGGTCCTCACCTACAGCGCCCGCGCGCCGGCGTGGGACGCCATCGATCCTTCACTGCAGGCATTCGAGCGGATGCCGGCCGGCTAGCCCTATTACGGCAGCCTGACCTTGGGCACCACGAACTGGTTGCCCGGGGCGCGCAGCACGTCGCACTGGACCTTGGCCTTGCGCACGGCGCCGTCCTGCGCCAGGTATTCGACGTCGGCCACCACGCTGTAGGCGTCTTCGGCCACCTTGCGGGTCTTGCCGCCGATCCACTTGAAGCTGGCGGGATTGGGCAGCGCTGCCTTGACCGCCTTCATGCAGGCAACCGGGGCCTCCGGGGCCTCGTCCTTGCCGCGCGGCTTTGGTGCGCCGTCCTGCCCCGCAGCCAGCGCCGCCGACGCGCACGTGACCGACAACGCCATCACCAGCGCGGTGGACAGGGAACGCGGAAAAAGCGGCGAAAGCATCTTGAACTCCTGGGCTGTGGCAGAACTGGACGCCACATTCTAACGCCGGCGCCGATGCCGTTCAGGCCACGGCATCGGCACAAAAGTTCCCCTGGCGCCACTGCCAGGCAGCGCTAGCGCCGCACGCAAGCCTTGTAGGTGAACTTGTCGCCACGAAACATGAACTCGGAGAAAGCCAGCGGCTTGTCGTCGATGTCGTGCGGCGTGAACCGGATGCGCAGCAGCGGCTCGCCGGGCGCCACCTTGAGGCGGCGCGCGGTTTCGGCATTGGCAGGGATTGCCGCGCTCTCCGTGTGCAGGTACTTGAGGCGATAACCCAGGCGGGCTTCCACGATCATCAGTGCATCGTGACGTTCAAGGTCGTGCTCCAGGATCGCGCGCATCAGGGGTTCGGGCGCCATCGTCATGCCCACCGCCACCGGGGTGCCTGCCACTGACTTGAGCATGGTCACGCACAGCAGCTTTGTTCCCGGTGGCAGGCGCAGCGCATCGGTGGCGATGGCCGGCGCCGCAATCAGCCGCGTCGACAGCAGCTTGCCGTGCGCTTCGTGCCCGCGCGCACGCATGTAATCGAAAAAGCCAGTCAACGGCCCCAGGTCCGCCTGCCCCGCCGGACGGCTGACAAAGCTGCCCTTGCCGTGCACCGTCTCGATCAGCCCTTCGGCAAGCAGCGATGCCAGCGACTGGCGCACGGTGATGCGGCTGACGCCGAATTCAGCCATCAGCTCAGCCTCGGACGGCAGCTTGATGCCCGGAGTCCATTCATTGTTGACGATGCGCTGGCGCAGCGCGCCTTCGATCTGCTTGAAGCGAGGCAGGGAGCTTGTTGTCACGAGATTGGTGGTGTTCACGTCATGTCCGATGCGGGCATCCACTTATCATAACAACATTGACTCATCATAACATGTCATGACAACATGCTCCGACACGTCAATGACAAGATTCGCGGCGCCGCCCAAAAAGTCATGGCGCACGCATACGGAGACAACGCCATGAACCAACCCGCTGCGCCCTTCCTTGCCGGCGCACCCATCGACACGCCCCAGGAAGCCCTCACCGCCGCGGCGGCGCTGCCGCTGGTGCTTGCCACCTATCCGCTGTTTGAAAGCCTGCGCACCTGCCGGCTGCAGACCTACGTAGCCCAGGCCACGGGCTACGGCCGTGCCCCCGTCAACGTGCTGTCGGCCAGCACGCACCAGTGGACGCACAAGGACCGCGACATCGTCACCCCGGCCAACGACCTGCTCTACTTCTGCGCCTGGGTCAACCTGGCCGACGGCCCGGTCACGCTGCACGTGCCCGCACTGGCGGACGCCAGCCGCTATTACGTGGTGGAGCTGCTGGACGCCTGGACCAACAACTTCGAGAACCTGGGCCCGCGCAATGTGCCCGCGGCCGGCGCCGACATCGTTCTGGCCGGCCCCGGGCAGCACGCCGAAGGCGACCACGTGGTGCGCTGCCCCACCTCACTGGTCTGGCTGCTGGGCCGCGTGCTGGTGACCGGTGCCGACGACCTGCCGGCGGCGAGCGCCTTCCAGAACGGCTTCCGCCTGTCCGGCGGCACCAGGATGCAGCCCGCCTGCGTGCGCGACTGGCAGGATGGCGGCGAGCCTGCGCTGGACTTCTTCGCCAACATCTTCAACGCCCTGCGCGAGTATCCTGCCGAGCCTTCTGCCGCGGGCCTGCTGTCGTTGCTGCGCAAATGCGGCATCCGCGCCGGCGACGCCGTCGATGTGGGCGCGCTGCGGCCTGCGGTGCAACAGGGCCTGGTCCGCGCCTGGCACGAAGGCATGGCCCTGATCGAGGCCAACACCCGCAGCCATGCGCGCAAGAGCTGGACCTACAGCCTGCTGCTGGGCCGCTATGGCGACGACTGGATGCAGCGCGCGGTTACCGCGATGAAGGGCCTGGGCGCACTGCGCGCCGACGAGGCCGTCTATGCCGCTGCCGACTACGACGCCGACAGCGAACTGCTGCACGGCCGCCACGCCTACGCCCTGCACTTCCCCGCGGGACACCTGCCGCCGGCGCAGGCGTTCTGGTCGGTCTCGCTCTACGGCGCCGACCGCTTCTTCACCGACAACGCCATCGGGCGCTACGCACTGGGCGACCGCAGCCCCGGGCTGCAATACGATGCCGACGGTGGCCTCACCCTGACCATCTCGCACCAGCGCCCCACGCAGGCGCAGGACAACTGGCTGCCGGCACCGGACGGCCCGTTCTACCTGATCCTGCGGCTCTACCAACCGACCGATGGCTTCATGGCCGGCGACTACGTGATCCCGCCCTTGCGGCGCGTTGCCTGATGGAGCACGCCATGGAGCCCCACGACAACCAGCTCGGCACACTGGCGTGCGACGCGGTGCGCTACACGCTGCCGCTGTACGAGATGGCGCGCATGCGCGCCGCCACCTGCCCGCGCCGCGATGGCGCCGGGGTCTTTGCCGGCGACGGGCCCGATTCCACACTGCGCTGGATCAACACCGTCACGCATGTGCGCGCGCTGCTCGGCCCGCAGCACCGGCAGGTCGTCACGCCGAACAACGACACGCTCTACACCAATGCGTGGCTCGACCTGTCCGGCGGTCCGCTGCTGCTCGATGTGCCCGACTGCCACGGCCGCTACTACGTGCTCGGCCTGCTAGACGCCTATACCAACCCGTTCGGCTATATCGGCACCCGCACCACCGGCACTCAAGGCGGCACGTGGCTGCTGCATGGGCCAGCCTGGCGCGGCGAGGTGCCGGCCGGCGCAACGCCGCTGCCCTGTCCCACCGACGCGGTCTGGATCATCGGCCGCGTCCTGGCCGATGGCGAAGCCGATTTGCCGGGTGCACATGCCCTGCAGGACGGCATCCGCCTGCGCCGGCCAGACGGCACCAGCGCAGCAACCGTATTCGATGCTGGCATGCAAGCCGGCGGGCGGCCAGCCGATCCCGACCGCTACGCCGCCGTCGTCACCCGCATGCTGCGCGAGAACCCGCCACCCGCCGCCGAAGCCGAACTGGTCCGCGCCTTTGCCCCGGCCGGCATCGGCAGCAATGCGCCGCTGACCGTGGCACAGCGCGCGGCACTGGCCACCGCGCTGACGCAGGTCGACGCGGAACTGGCCGCGCCCAGGGCCTCCGCGCTGGGCGGCGGCTGGTTCCTGCCGGTGGAAATCCGCACCTCGTTCGGCACCCACTACGCTCTACGCGCCGAAGTGGCGCGCAACTACATTGGTGCGCTAGGCGTTGAGGAAGCCATGTACCTGATGGCCGATTGCGATGGCGACGGCTTGCCGCTGGACGGCACGCACCAGTATGAACTGGTGTTTCCCCCGCAAGGACTACCCCAGGCGGGCGCATTCTGGTCGCTGACCATGTACCGCAAATCGGACTGCATGCTGGTCGAGAACCCCCTGCAGCGCTACTCGCTGGGCGACCGCTCGCCGGCCCTGCGCTCGGCGCCCGATGGCAGCCTGCGCATCGTGCTGGGCGCGCAGCCCCCTTCGGAGAACGCCCTGGCCGGTAACTGGCTGCCGGCACCCGCGGAGCCGTTCTATGTAGCGTTGCGTCTCTACGTGCCCGGTATCACGCACCTGGAACGCACCTTCCGCTATCCACCCATCCGCCGCATGAAGGAAGCATCATGAATCGGACCTCAATCTTCGCCCGGGCCGTGCTGACGGCCGGCCTGGCGATGCTGTGCCTGGCCAGCCCCGCGCAGGCGCAAACGTATCCGTCGCGGCCGGTCAAGCTGGTGTCGCCATATGGCGCTGGCGGCTCCAATGACATCTCTGCCCGCATTCTTGCCGAGGCACTTGGCCACAAGCTTGGCCAACAGGTGGTGGTGGAGAACAAGCCTGGCGCCGGCACGCGCCTGGCCACCGAGCAGGTGGCCCATGCCGCGCCGGACGGCTACACGCTGCTGTGGGCCGCCGCGCCCTTCGCCATCAATACCGCGGCAGGCATCGCTCAGCGCTACGACGTCCACAAGGACTTCGTGCCAGTGGGGCCGCGAGTGCTGGGGCCGGTCTTCCTGATCGTCAATGCCAGCTCGCCGGCTCGCACCGTGTCCGACTTCGTGCGCATGGCCCGGGACAAGCCGGATGGCGTGACGCTGGCCTCCCCGGGCGCAGGCTCGGGCCCGCACCTGACCGCCGAACTGTTCGGGCAGGTCGGCAAGTTCAAGCTGCTGAATGTCCACTACCGCGGCGACGCCACCGCCTATACCGAACTGCTGGCCGGCCGCGCGGACGCCACCCTGACCGCCATCACCTCGGCGCTGCCCTTTATCAAGGCCGGCAAGCTGCGTGTGCTGGCAGTGGCCTCGGAACAGCGTTCGCCGGTCTATCCGGATGCGCCCACCTTTGCCGAGCAGGGTTACCCGGGCATGGTCGGCTACGGCTGGTTCGGCCTGGTCGCGCCGGCCGGCACGCCGCCCGCCGTCTCCGAGCGCTTGAACCGCGAGGCATCGGCCGTGCTGGCCGATGCCGAGATCCGCAAGAAGCTGCTGGGGCTGGGGCTTGAGCCGCAGCCAGAGCCGGGCAGCGCGTTTTCCGCCTTCATCGACCAGGAAATCGGCAAATGGGGCAAGCTGATCAAGGCGCGCGGCATCAAGCTGGAGTGAGACATCCCCTTCGACGTAGGGCAACACGTGACCATCCATCCCAAGGAAACAACGCCATCATGATGACCGCTGCCCCCCTGCTGCGCGGCCCGCTGCTGCAAGCCGCCCTGCCCCTGCTCACCTTGCTGGCCCTGGCCGCCACGCCCACGCCGGCCGGCGCACAGGGCGCCTACCCGGCCAAGTCCATCCACCTGATCGTTGCCTACCCGCCGGGCGGGCTGACCGACACGCTGGCGCGCACCATCGGCGATGGCCTGTCGCGCCAGCTCGGCAAGACGGTGGTGGTGGAGAACAAGGGCGGCGCCGGCGGCATCATTGGCACCGACTATGTCGCCAAGTCGGCGCCTGACGGCTATACGCTGCTGATGACCATTCCCGGCCCGATCACGTCCAACCTGGCGCTGTACAAGAAGCTGCCCTACGATCCGCGCACTGAACTGCGCCCGATCTCCGACATCGCCACCGCGCGCACCGTGCTGGCGGTCAACAGCAGCGTGCCGGCCAAGACCGTTGCCGAACTGCTGGCCTATGCCAAGGCGTCGCCCGGCAAGCTGCGCATGGGGTCGTGGGGCCCGGGCACGCAGCCACATACCATCCAGACTTACCTCGCCAGGCAATACCAGGCGGACATGCTGCACGTGCCCTACCGCGGCGAAGGGCCGATGGTGACCGACCTGCTGGCCGGCCAGGTCAACGTGACGGTGGGCTCCGTGACCGCACTCAAGCAGCACTTCGCCACCGGCAAGCTGCGGCCCCTCGCGGTCACCGGCACGCGCCGCGCACAGGGCCTGCCAGACGTGCCGACCTTCGCCGAGGCCGGCTACGCCGACGACCCGTTCCGGCTGACCGGCCCGATCACGCTGATGGCGCCCGCGAAGACGCCGCAGGGCATCATCGACCGCCTGGGCCGCGAGACCGCCAGCCTGGTCGCCAGCGCCGACATGCAGCGGCGCATCGTGGACATGGGCGCGGAACCGCTCGGCAATACGCCGGCGCAGGCGGAGGCCGCATACAAGGCCTACTTGCCAGTGGTTCTGAAACTGACGGCGGATACGGGAGTGACGCTCGACTGAGCTACGCGGCTGGCGCCTAGTCCACGGTGGCGAATTCCAGCGTCTTCGGCGTCTTGATGATGACTTCCGGCTGGTCGCCAACCACCACGGTATCGTCCAGCCGGAAGCCGCCGAGACCATAGACATAGAGACCCGGCTCCGCCGAATACACCTCTCCCGCAAGCAGCGGACGGGTATTGAACGCCATGTCCTCCGGGTATTCGTGCAGCATCAGCCCGACCGCGTGGCCAGTGCGATGGAACACGTAGTCCCCGCAGCCGGCCTGCTCGATCACAGCCTGCGCGGCCGCATCCATGTCGCAGACGCGCTTGCCCACCACCGCCGCCGCAACGGCAGCGTCGGTGGCCTTTGCCGCAACCTGGTAGAGCCGCGCCTGCTCGCCGCCAGGGCGCCCGCAAAACCAGGTGCGCTCGTTCTCGACATAAAGCCCGTTCAGGCGCGGCAGCACCAGGTTGACGATGGTGTCGCCAGCGCAGATCCGTGCGCCGCATCCGGCGCCATCGCCATGCGGCGATGCCGAAGCCGGCCCGGTCAGCGTCCAGCATTTGAGGATATCGAAATCCTCGCCCGGAAAGCGCCGCGCCGCCTCCTCTGACATCAGCGCCGCCATGGCGTGGTCGAGCTCCTGCACCAGCCGCCCTGGCCGGAAGTTCTCGCGGTAGCGATCCTGCACCCAGTCCGTCAGCGCACCGAGCTCGCGCATGACCTGCAGCTCCTCCGCATGCTTGACCCAGCGCAGGCTGCGCATCTCCGCCATGGCGGGCCGCAGCGTGAGTTCAGGCAGGTAGCGCTGCGCACCCGCCAGGATCGGATGCTGGACGTCGACCGCAATCCGCGACATGCCGAGCCCCCTGGCCCCCAGCAGCGCAGCAACCACTTCCGGCAGCTGCGCGGGCAGCGGCAGGCGGTTCGAGACACGGGGATGCTCGGAATAGTAGGTGATATCGGCAAGCCAGACCGTGCCCTTCTCGGTCGCAAAGCGCATATGGTTGGTCGACAGCTCGTTCATGACCGCGAAGGTGTCGCCATTGCGCGGCACCACCACGAACACCGGGCGCTCCCACGGCCAGACATCGAGCTGGAAGTTGGTGGCGTACTGGAAGAAGTCTGGCGTGCCGAACACCAGCGCATCGACGCGCAGCTTGTCCATCAGCCTGTGCATCGCCGCCAGGCGATAGTCGTGTACGGCCTTGGTGAGATGTGCCATGGCAGCGGTCCTCAGAGAGAAATGTCAAGGTTGCGGATGATCGGGCCCCAGGTATCGGCGTCGCGCTTCATATGGCGCTCCACCTCGGACGGCGGCCCCTTGATTGCATCCAGGAACTGGAAGGCAAGCTTCTCCTGGAATTGCGGGTCGTCCAGGATCTGGTTGATGTCGGCATTGACCTTGCGGATAACGCCTGCAGGCGTGCCTGAGCGGGCCACGATCGCGTACCACCCGGGTACCTGCACGTCATAGCCAAGCTCCTTGAAGGTGGGCACCGCGGGCAAGGCCGGCTGCCGCTTGTCGCCGGTGACCGCCAGCGGTACCAGCTTCTTGCCGGCGATGTAAGGCTGCACGCCCGCGAGCACATTCATCATCACCGGGGTCTGCCCGTTCATCAGGCTGGTCGAGCCACCGCCGCCGTTGAACGGCACGTGCTGCAGCCGGACTTCGGTGCGTTGTGCGACCAGTTCCATCGCCAGGTGGGTGGAGTTGCCGATGCCGCCCGACGCGAAGCTGATCTCGCCGGGGCGAGCCTTGGCCATCCGCACGAAATCCTGGAACGTATCGGCCTTGAGCGACGGTGCCGCGACAAAGACAAAGGGCGAGTTGGCGAGCATCGCCACGCCGGTCAGGTCCCGGCCCGGGTTGTAGGGCAGCTTCGGATACAGGAAGGGATTGAAGCTCAGGTTGGAAACGCCGGCGAAGAACAGCGTGTAGCCGTCGGCGGGCTGCCCGATCACATAGCTGATCGCCAGCATCCCGTTTGCCCCGGGCTTGTTCTCCACCACCACCGGCTGGTTCCAGGCACGGCTGAGCTTTTCCGCGAGCGCGCGCGCCAGCACATCATTGCCGGTGCCGCCGGCCTGCGGCACCACCAGCCGCACGGGCTTCGAAGGGAAGGTTTGCGCCTGCCCGATCCCTGGCAGCGCCATCGCCACCGCAGTCCCGGCCACCCAGGCCAGTAGTTGTCGCCGATCCATATTGCACCCTGTTGGTTTGTCACGATTCGCCTCGTTCGCGAAGGCGTGGGATGCAATGTACCATGTGGTACACGAATGGGAAAAATCGGAGTTTACGCGGATTTCCGCGGAAGAAACCGTTACTTGCCGGTTTGGGGAGGCACCGCCATCCTGGCGGCGAAGTACTTCAGCGCGGCCGTCGTGCCCTTGCGGTCACCCGTGGTGACCAGGTCCAGCAGCAGCCCACGCATGGTGGCAAGTTCCACCCGCGCGCGCAGCCCGGCCTCGGCAGCGCCAAGGCCGAGGTCGCGCTGCAGGCGCGCCGCCAGCGTGGTTGTCCAGCTGCCGACGACGTCTTCCAGAAAGCCGCTGAAGCGCTCGCGGTCGCGGATGGCCTTGCCGTAGATCTCGAACATCAGCTGCATGATCGGCAGGTAGGCTGGAGCGGAATAGCGCTCCCATACCGCCTCCATCGCGGCTTCGGGAGCCATGCCTTCCACCATCACGCGCTGGCGGGCGGCCTGCTCCGCATGGCGGATGCGATGCAACAGTGCCTGCCAGAAGCCATCCCCGGAGCCGAAGTAGTAGATCAGCATGCGGTGGCTTGTGCCGAGCGCGTCCGCCACACTGCGCAAGGAGAGATCGCCCAGGCCATTGGCAAGAACATGATCGGTGGCGGCATCCAGCAACTGGATGGCCTGCTCGCTGGCGGAGCGGTCAAGGGCGGGGGCTTTGGCTTTCGGCATGGAGGGGTGGCACGTGCGCCGGGCGCGCAGGATGGCTGCCCCGGATTCTACGATAACTGTCGTCGCCGGCCTGCGTGATACAGTCTTTAGCGTACGGCACACCGCCCCCACGCAAGCATGAAAACGCTGCTGATCGTCTATCACACCATGACCGGAGGCACCCGGCAGATGGCCGAGGCCGCCGCTGACGCGGCCCGTCAGCAGCCCGGCGTCACGGTCGTGCTGAAGACGGCTGCCGAGGCCGGCCCGGACGATGTCCTTGCCGCCGACGGCTATCTCTTCGCCACGCCAGAGAACCTGGCCGCCATGGCAGGGATGATGAAGGACTTCTTCGACCGCTGCTATTACGCCGCGCTGGACCGCATCAACGGCCGCCCCTACGCCACCATGATCTGCGCCGGCAGCGATGGCGAGAATGCGCTGCGCCAGATCGACCGCATCGCCACCGGCTGGCGGCTCAACTGCATTGCGCCGGGGCTGATCGTCTGTACGCATGCGCAGACGCCTGAGCGCATCCTTGCGCCCAAGCAAATCGAAGCCGGGGACCTGGCGCGTTGCGCGGAGTTGGGTGAGGGCCTGGCAGCGGGATTGGGGCTTGGGGTGTTCTGATGGCATGCCGGGGCCGTACCGCGCTATGGGGCGGGGCGGGCCCGTTCAGGCAGCCAGTGGTGAGATGCCGCGCGAGGTGTCGTTGCCGCCCTCTTCCTCCTGCACGATCAGCGCGACGCCACGCCGCCTGGCCGCAGCCATGCCGATGTTGACGGCGATTTCGCGATCCTCGCAGTGCACCAGGCCCTTGCGGGCACTTTCGACCGTCAGTTCCCAGCCTTGCGCCGTCTGCCTGATCAGGAAGTTCGCAGCCATGGGTCGCTCCGTCGTTGGTGTTCTTGCAGCGTAGTCCATCGGCCTGCCATTGAAATCGGCGTCAGTCCGATAGCGTGCGGGCACTTCTCCTACACCAGGGTGGGGACGGTCAAATCCAGGCGCCGTACATGACACACAATAATCGCGGAAATATGATTGTTGATGCATGTTATGGTTATAACTCCCCGATCGATCCAAAAATCCTCCTCGACTACGAGAAACCTGAGCCCCGGACCCGCGAGAAACCGTGCCGCGCACGATGACACGCCGGGTCATGATTATCGGTGACAGGCCCGGGCAAGCCGGATCAGCAACCGGCACTTTGCCCGCGCCCATTCCGATACATCTCCAGGAGGAGACTCATGGATGCACACGATATCGCCGGCACGGCTGTGGCCGGCTCACCATCCCCGGTTCCGCGCGCCAGGCCCCCTCGTCCCGGCAAGAGCACGCTGCAGGATGTGGAGCAGATTCGCCTGGCAATCGAGATGATCGGCCTGGGCGCCCGCCTGCAGGTGCTGGAATCCGAAGTGTCGCTGCCACGCGTGCGGCTGATCCGGCTGTACAAGGAGCTGTGCGGGGTGTCGCCGCCCAAGGGCATGCTGCCGTTCTCCACGGACTGGTTTGTCTCCTGGCGCCCGAATGCCCATGCCTCGATGCTGCTTGGCGCCTACCGCTTCATGACCAGCCGCGGCAGCCTGGACGGGATCCGCGCGGTCTTGTCCAGCTACCGCATGTACCGCGAACAGCTGTGCGCCACCGGCGAGGCCTCGCAGCTGAGCTTTACCCGCGCCTGGACGCTGGTGCACTTCTATGAGCGCGGCATGCTGCGGCTGGCGCGTTGCAGGGACTGCCGGGGTGAGTATGTCGTGCAGGCCGACGATGCGCGCCACCGGTACGTCTGCGGGCTATGCCTGCCGCCGGCGCGCGCAGGCAAGTGCCGCAAAACCGCGCCGGCTGCGTTGGCCGGCTGACGCCGCGCACGGCGTCCCAGTGTCTGCCGCCGCACAGTCCGGTGCACGGCAGGCTTCCATGATGAGTGCTTCTGCCATCCAGGCCGCCGGCGTTTCAGGCCGGCCCCGCTTGTATCAGGGAGCCTCGCCCATGTTCAGGATCACTATGCTTGGAAAAAAGACCGGCGCGGCCGCGCCCGACAAGAATGACCAACACAACGCCATCGAAGCTCCCGCGCCGGCCGCGCCTGGCGAGCCGGGCAAGACGATGCCGGAACAGTTGGCGCAAAACCTCAAGACACAAGGCGATGCCATGATCCAGTACGGCGCGCGCCTGCTGGTGATGCGCGAGCTGCTGTGCTCGCTGACCACGGGCCTGCCGCCGGCGGCGCGCGCCAGCGCCGAGCAGCGCTTCCGCCAGCGCATCAACCAGTTGATGTCGCTGACCGACGACCATGTCCTGCCGGCGGAATTCCACCGCGTCCTGCTTGCCGAGGTCAATTACTATCTGGGCGAGTTGAAAAAGCCCTGAGCAATGCCTGGCTGATAATCCCGCCGGCCATTATTGCAGGCGTGGCGATGCCGCCTGCGCGTATTATTCAGTGTCATTTTCCTTTCTCCGGATCGCACCCGGCACAGTCGGAAATGTTCTGCCCCTGCCAGGGCATTTCCGCGGAATCTCCCAGGCGCTGCAATAATCTCGCTCTGTTTGCTACTGGTAGTAACCGTCATCGCCGGGCAGCGGCCATCGTGCTACAGTGCGCCCTTCGGAGACCGCTTGCGCAGCGACCCACAGCGCACTCACGCCGCCCCTTTCCGGCCGGCACACCGCCCGAATTATTGCCGCGCAGCCGCCTGCCCAGGGCCATTGCCCCAGCCGCCGCTGCCGCTCCCTAGGATCTTCATGAAAAACCGGCTCCAGGCCGCGCTCACCATCGCAGTCTTCAAGCTCGTCGCCGCCCTGCCGTACGGTGTCACCGCACGCCTGGGCGATGCGATCGGCAAGCTGCTGTATCGCATCCCCAGCCGCCGCCGGCGCATTGTCCATACCAACCTGTCCCTGTGCTTCCCAGACATGGATGCAGACACGCGGGACAAGCTGGCACGGAACCACTTCGGCCACGTCCTGCGCAGCTACCTGGAGCGCGGCGTGCAGTGGTTCGGCAGCGCCGAACGCCTGGGCAAGCTGGTGGAACTGGACTCGCGCATCGACCTGGCCTCGTGCGCGGAGCATCCGACCATCTTCATGGGCTTCCATTTCGTCGGCATCGAGGCCGGCTGCATGTTCTATTCGATGCGCCACCCGGTGGCCTCGCTGTACACCAGGATGTCCAGCCCGATGCTGGAACAAATCTCGCGCACGCAGCGCGGGCGCTTTGGCGCCGAGATGATCCCGCGCAGCGGCAGCGGCAAGCAGGTGGTGCGCACGCTGCGCGCCGGCTGCCCGGTGATGCTGGCGTCGGACATGGATTTCGGCATCAACGATTCGGTGTTCGTGCCGTTCTTTGGCGTGCCGGCCTGCACGCTGACCTCGGCCTCGCGCCTGGCCAGCATGACCGGCGCGCGCGTGGTGCCCTTCACCACCGAAGTGCTGCCCGACTACCGCGGCTACCGGCTGCGCATATTCGACCCGCTGGAAGGGTTCCCCTCGGGCAGCGTCGAGGAAGATTCGCGCCGCATGAACGCCTTCCTCGAAACCCAGATCGCCACCATGCCGGAGCAGTATTACTGGATCCACCGGCGCTTCAAGAACCGGCCCGCAGGCATGCCGTCGGTGTACTGAGCCCGATTATCCTGCCGCGCGGCGCCAGGCCTCCTGGATGTCCGCCACCAGCCGCGCCAGTTGGGCCGCATAGCGGGCATTGTCGCGGCTGCGCTCGCTCTCGTTGAACGGGAAGCTGATATTGAGCCCGTACAGCTGCTGGTCCGGCCCGGAGAATGCGGCCCCCACGGCCAGCAGGTGCCCGGGCTGGTAGGCCGCCGTGCAATAGCCGTGCCGCTGCGCCTGCGCAATGCCGCGCAGCACCTGCGCCCGCATGCCGGTCCAGGCCTCGCCCTGGCGCGCGGCGATGCCGGCCAGCAGATCCTCCCTCACCCCCTCAGGCTGCGCCGCCAGCCATGACAGCCCGATCGCCGTCATCTCCATCGGCACGCGCGTTCCCGGCACCACGCGCCGCGTGCGCGACACGCTGTCGCGGCTGTGCCGGATCGACGCCAGGTACACCATCTCCAGCTGGTCGCCCACGGCCAGCCCCACGTTGACCTTGCCGGCCTCGGCCACCTTGCGCATCAGCGGCAATGCAATGTCCGGCGCGCGGCTGGACTGGTGGAAGGCATCGGCCAGGCTCAGCACCACCGGCGCCAGCCGGTAGGCGCGTTCGTTCACGTCATAGCGCAGGAAGCCGGCATCCACCAGCGAGCGCGTCAGCCGGCTGACGGTGGGGCGCGGCAGTCCGGTGCGTACCGCCAGCTCAGCATTGGTCAGGCTGGTGGTGCCAACACGGAAGGCCCGCAGCAGCACCAGCCCGCGCTCCAGCGACTGGCTGCCCGCGGTGTCGCGGGTAAAGCGGCCGGTCTGGTGCGTGACGCGGCGGGTGGAGGGCTCTGGCAGCACGACGTCCGGCATTGTCAGTAATTTCAGTTAGTGAAATTTGAGTATAGCGGTACGGCCGCGCGGCGCGAATACTGTGTGCATCCCGGCCCCGAGCCGATCCACCACAGAGGAGCGCCCCGCATGTCAACCGACGCCGATATCCAGGTCACCCATGAAGGCCACGTAGCCCGCATCGTCCTGTCCCGCCCGCCGCACAATTTTGTCGATGCCGACATCATGCGGCGCCTGGCCGACACCCTGCAGGCGCTGGACGACGACGAGAACTGCCGCGCCATCGTGCTGGCGTCCGGCGTCAGCGCGTTCTGCGCCGGCGCCGACTTCAGCGGCGCCGACCAGGGCGCGGTCGCCAACGACCCGGGCGGCTTCTACGCGCATGCGATGAGGCTCTACCGCAACCGCAAGCCGATCGTGGCCGCGGTGGAAGGCGCCGCCATCGGCGCCGGCATGGGGCTGGCGCTGGTGGCGGACTTCCGCGTGACCTGCGCCGAGGCGCGCTTCAGCGCCAACTTCAACCGGCTGGGCTTCCACCCCGGTTTCGGCATGAGCCTGACGCTGCCGCGCCTGGTGGGCGAGCAGCAGGCCGCGCTGCTCTTCTACACCGGCCGGCGCATCACCGGCACCGACGCCGTCAAGATCGGCCTGGCCGACGAACTGGTGGAAAAGGCGCAGGTCAATGCCCGCGCCATGGCCCTGGCGCAAGAGATCGCCGCCTCCGCCCCGCTGGCCGTGGAAACCACGCGCGCCACGCTGCGCGAAGGGCTTGCCGACCGCATCGCCGAGATCAACCAGCGCGAACTGGCAATCCAGCACGGACAGTTCCGCAGCGAGGACTTCCGCGAGGGTGTCGCCGCCATGGCCGCGCGCCGCGCCCCTGCTTTCAAGCGCCGTTGAAGGAGTGGGCCCGATGAACGAACAAGACACCCGCGCCACGCCGGCCGGCCCGCTGGACGGCATCCGCGTGCTGGACCTCACTGCGGTCGTGCTCGGGCCGCTGGCCACGCAGGTGCTGGCCGACTTTGGCGCCGACGTGATCAAGATCGAAGGGCCTGAAGGCGACCTGATGCGCGCCAACGGCGTCTCGCAGCATGCCGGCATGAGCTCGATCTACCTGGCGCTGAACCGCAACAAGCGCTCGGTCGTGCTCGACCTGAAGACCCCCGAGGGCGCCGAGGCGCTGCGCGGGCTGATCGCCAGCGCCGACGTGCTGGTGCACAACATGCGCGTAGCCGCGATCGAGCGGCTGGGCTTCGGCTATGCCGAGGTGGCGCGCATCAACCCGCGCATCGTCTACTGCGTGGCCACCGGCTTCGGCCAGGACGGCCCGCACTGCGACAAGCCGGCCTTCGACGACATCATCCAGGCCGGCTGCGGGCTGGTCGCGCTGGGTTCCACCACCGGCGATCGCCCCGAGTACGTGCCCAGCCTGATCGCCGACAAGACCACCGGGCTGGCCCTGGCCAACGCCGTGCTGGCAGCCCTGCTGTACCGCGAGCGCCATGGCGTCGGCCAGTCGGTGGAGGTGCCGATGCTGGAGACCATGACCGCGTTCGTGATGGCCGAGCACCTGGGCGGCCTGACCTTCGAGCCCGCGCCGGCCGGTGCCGGCTACGCCCGCCTGCTGCAAGGCGGGCGCCGCCCCGCGCCGACCCGAGACGGCTGGATCTGCGCCCTGCCCTACACCGAGCGCCACTGGCAAGCCTTCTTCCGCGCGGTGGGCCGCGACGACCTGGCCGAGCGCTACGAAGTGGCCGACCGCGCGCAGCGCAACGCCAATATCCGCGCGCTGTACGGTCACCTGGCCGAGCTGACGCCGGCGCGCACTACCGACGAATGGATGGCGTTGTTCGAGTCGCTCGACATCCCCGCCACGCCGATCTATGGCCTGGACGCACTGGTCGAGCATCCGCACCTGCGCGCCGTCGGCCTGTTCCAGGAAACGCAGCACCCCACCGAAGGCCCGCTGCGCGAAGTGCGCCCCGCCGCGCGCTTCTCGGCCACGCCGCTGTCGCTGCGCCGTCATGCGCCGGGGCTGGGCGAACACACCGCCGAAGTCCTGCAGGAGCTGGGCCTCGCGCACGGCGTCAGCCAACGATAACGAATCAGCAGGAGACAGGCATGAACTTTGAACTGGACGAAGAACACGGGATGCTCAAGGACCTGGTCGCGCGCTTTGTGCGCGACCAGCTGATCCCGCTGGAACCCGCGGTGCTGGCGCGCGAAGCCGCCGGCGGGCAGATGACGCTGCTGCCGGAAGAGCACGCGCGGCTTGATGCGATGTCGCGCGAACTGGGCCTGTGGGGCCTGGATGCGCCCACGGAGATGGGCGGCGCCGACCTGCCCACGGTGGCGATGGTGGGCGTCAACGAAGAACTTGGCAAGACCATCACGCCCTACGAACTGCCGCCGGACTCGCCCAACCTGCGCATGCTGATGCTGAGCGCCAGCGAGGCCCAGCGTGAGCGCTACCTGGCCCCTTACGCGCGCGGCGAGACCGTGTCGGCCATCGCCATTTCCGAACCCGGCGCCGGCGGCGACCCCGCCATGATGACCACGCGCGCCGAACGCGACGGCGACCAATGGGTGCTGAACGGCCGCAAGATCTGGATCAGCCGCGCAGCACGCGCCGACTGGACCATCGTCATGGCCGTAACCGACAAGGCCAGGGGTGCGCGCGGCGGCATCTCGGCCTTTATCGTCGAGCGCGGCACGCCGGGCTTCAAGGTGGAGCGCCGCATCCCGATGATCGGCGGCGCATCGACTTACGAGGTGGTGTTGGAAGACTGCCGCATCCCCGCCGCGCAGCTGCTGGGCACCGAGGGCCAGGGCTTTGCGCCGATGCAGGCGCGGCTGTCCACGCGCCGCGTGCAGATGGCCGCGTGGTGCATCGGCCGGGCGCAGCGGGCACTGGACATGATCTGCGAGTACGCGCCGCAGCGCCAGACCTTCGGCGCGCCGCTGGCGCAGCGCCAGGCGATCCAGTGGTGGGTGGCCGACGCCGCCACGCGCATCCACGCCTGCCGCCTGATGACCTACGAAGCCGCCAGCCGCATCGACGCCGGCGACGAGGCGCGCACGCAGGTATCGATGATCAAGGTATTCGCCACCGAGATGGCCTGGGACGTGATCGACCACGCCATGCAGACCTTCGGTGCGATGGGCATGACCAAGGAGCTGCCGCTGCAGCAGATGGCCAACGAGACCCGTTTGATGCGCATCTACGAAGGGCCCAGCGAGGTGCACCGCTGGGTCATCGCCCGCGACCTGCTCGGGCTGCGCCGCTAAAGCCCCCCCGTTTATCCCCTTGCACCGGCGGGAACACGCCGGGCTTTCCACGCTCAGGAGACACCATGCAACAGGCTTTCCGTTCCCGCCGCCGCTTCCTCGGACTGGCTGCCGCCGCGCTGGCGGCCATCGGCACCGCTACGCCGCTGGCGGCGCCCGCCGCAGAGTCCGCCGACGCCTTTCCTGCCCGCCCGATCCGCTTTATCGTGCCCTTCCCTTCCGGCAGCGGCACCGACACCACCGCGCGCATGTTCGCCAAGAAGATCGGCGAGCTGACCGGCCAGGGCGTGGTGGTGGAGAACAAGCCCGGCGGCAACGGCTTTATCGGCGTGCAGACCGCGCTGAACGCGCCGGCCGACGGCTACACCGTCTTTATCGGCAGCAATTCCACGCTGTCGACCAATGCCGCCACCTTCCGCAAGCTGCCGTATGACCCGTTGACGGATTTCGTGCCGATCACGCTGCTGTCGCGCGGGCCATGCGTGATCATCGTGCCGGCAAGCTCGCCCTACCGCACGCTGACGGAGCTGCTGGAAGATGCCCGCAAGCGCCCCGGCGCGCTCAACTACGGCACGGGCTCGATCTCCTACACGCTCTACTCCGAGTGGCTCAACGAACTGGCCCGCATCAAGACCACTGCCGTGCCGTACAAGGGCGCGGGCGATGCCATCAACGGCGTGATGGCGGCCAATGTCGACTTCGCCGTGGTGGATGCCACCGGCGCCATCGAACTGGTCCGTGGCGGTAAGGTCCGCGCGCTGGCCTACACCGCGCCGCAGCGCTCGCCGCTGCTGCCGGACGTGCCCTCCATCGTCGAAGCCGGCCTGCCGGACTTCCTGGCCTACAACTGGGTGGCCGCGGCGGTCTCGGCAAAGACCCCGCCGGCGGTGGTGAAGCGGTTGCTGGACCTGTTTGCGCAGGCCGGCAACGCGCCCGACGTGCGCGAGTACTACACGCGCCAGTCGACCAAGCTGATCCTGTCGTCGCCGGCCGAGATGCTGCAGTACCAGAAGGACGAGATCCAGCGCTGGAAGCGGCTGGCGGCGGTGGCGAAGATCCCGCTGCAGTAGTCGCTTCCCCCCCGGGGCCTGACGGCTCAGCGGCTGTGCTCGCGCAGCAGCACCGTCAGGCGCTGCGCCAGCGGCGACAGGTAGGCGCCCTCGCGCGAGATCACGCCGATGTTACGGCGCAGGTCCAGCTCCTCCACGCCCAGCGGCAGTACGCGCAGGCCGTGCTGCATGGCATCGCCGCCTTCATTGGCGATGCTCAGCATCTGCGTACCCTGCATCAGCGCAAACAGCGAACTGCTGCCAAAGTCGATCTCGATGCGCGGCTGCGGCTCCGGCAGGCCGCGCTGGCGGAACGCCGCGTCGACCTGTTGGCGCAGTGTGATATGCCCTTCGGGCAGCAGCCATTCCTGGTCCGCCAGGTCCGCCAGCCGCAGCTTGCGCCGCTGCAGCAAGACATGGCCTTCGTCAGCTACCACCACCAGCCGGTCGTCAAAGAGTGGCTGCACCGCCAGGCCGGTCGATGAGGCTGCCGAAGGCGCCGGCGCCACCGCCACATCCAGTTCCCCCGCCGCCAGCAGGTCCAGCAGGTCGCGCGCCAGCCTGCGGCGCAGCCGCAGCCGTGCCACGGGACGCTCGCGCACCAGTTGCCGGCAAGCGCCAAGGATCATGCTGCCCGGGATCGACGGCGAATAGCCCACGCGCAGGATGCCCTGCTCGCCGGTGCGGATGCCCAGCATCTCCTTGATGCCGTCCTCGTATTCCAGTTGGATGCGCCGCGCCCGCTCCAGGAAGCGCGTGCCTGCGTAGGTGGCGGTCATGCCGTTGGCGGTGCGCTCGAACAGCGGCAGCCCCGCCTGCGTCTCCACCCGCTGCACCGCCTTGGTCAGCGCCGGCTGGCTGATCCCCAGCGCGTCGGCGGCACGGCCGATGCCGCCGTGCGCCGCCACGGCGAGGATGTATTCGATGTCTCGCGTCTCCATTGCATCACATTCCTGATGGTTATGACTTTATAGCCAACGCGTCATTGTGGTGATGCCTGCCATCTTACAGACTACGGCGCACGAGCACACGTAAAAGCGCTCGCCAGGATCATCAAGCATCAACGGAGACAGCATGGGTTTCGCGTATTTCCTGCGCCGCGCCGCGCGCTACTGGGGCGACCAGCCCGCCATCCTCTACCAGGACCGGGAGGTGACCTATCGCCAGCTGGACGAACGTTCCACGCGCCTGGCCAATGCGCTGCTGGCACTGTGCCTGCAGCCCGGCGACCGCGTGGCGGTGCAGTCGCGCAACCGGCCCGAGCTGGTCGAACTGGAATGCGCGCTGTACAAGGCCGGACTGGTCAAGGCGGCGCTCAACCCGCGCTTCACCGCGGCCGAGGCCAGCGACGTGGTAGAGAACTGCACCCCGCGCGTGCTGATCGCCGGCCCCGGCTACACCGGCTATGCGCGCACCACGGCGGGCTTTGGCAGCATCGAGACCTTTATCGCCATCGGCGATGCGCCGGCGGGCTATGTCGAATATGAAGCGCTGCTGGCCAACGCCGGCACCACGCCGCCGGACATCACCCCTGCCCCCGACGACCTGGCCGTGCTGCATTTCTCGTCCGGCTCCACCGGCAAGATCAAGGCTGCCATGCAGAGCTACGGCAACCGCATGGCGGCGCTGCGCAAGATGGTGTCCGGCATGGACCGCCCGGCCCGCCCCGGCGACCGGCTGGCGCTGATCGGGCCGGTCACGCACGCCTCCGGCATGCTGATGCAGCCCTACCTGTACCAGGGCGCCACGCTGGTGCTGTTCGAGAAATTCGAGCCTGCGCACTTCCTGGCCGAGGTGGCGCGGCTGCGCATCACCCACGTGTTCATGGTCCCGGCCATGATCAACATGCTGCTGGCCGAGCCCACGCTGGCGCAAGCCGACCTGTCCAGCCTGAAGACCCTGGCCTACGGCGCCGCCCCGATGGCGCCGGCACGCATCCGCGAGGCCTGGGAGCGCATCGGCCCGATCCTGTCGCAGGGCTATGGCGCCAGCGAATCGACCTCCGGCGTGACGCGCCTGTCCACCACCGACCATGCTGACGCCATCGCCAACCACCCTGAGCGCCTGGCCTCCTGCGGCCGCGCCCTCGGCGAGACCGAAGTGCGCGTGGTCGACGAGCAAGGCAAGGAGGTTGCCGTGGGCGAGATCGGCGAACTGGTGATCCGCGGCGAAGACGTGTTCCACGGCTACTTCAACGAGCCCGCGCTGACGCGCGAGACCGTCATCGACGGCTGGCTGCACACCGGCGACATGGCGCGCGTGGACGAGGCCGGTTACCTGTACCTGGTCGACCGCAAGAAAGACATGATCATCTCCGGCGGCTTCAACGTCTATCCGACCGAGGTGGAAGCCACGCTGTACCAGCACCCCGACGTGCTGGAAGCGTGCGTCATCAGCGTGCCGGACGACACCTGGGGTGAAAGCGTCAAGGCCGTGGTCACGCTGCGCCCCGGGCGCGAGGCCACCGCCCAGCAGCTGATCGCGCACTGCCGCGAGCGCATAGCCGACTACAAGTCGCCGCGCTCGGTGGACTTTGTCGCCGAGCTGCCCAAGAACGCCAGCGGCAAGCTGGCCCGCAAGATCGTGCGCGAACGCTACTGGCAAGGCGTCGGGCGCCGCGTGAATTGAGAACTGAGCTGAAGGAGCCCGCCATGTTCGATCACCTGACCAATCCCGTACTGCTGGAAACCCGCGCCGGCATCCGCCGCTTTATCGACGAAGAGCTGCGCCCGCTGGAACAGGAACTCGGCCTCGGTTCTGAAAACCCATGGCCGCGCGAGACCCTGCGCAAGGTCTGGCGCCGCTCCAGCGAGCTGGGCTTCTACGCCGCCTGCCTGCCGACATCGCTCGGCGGCAAGGGCCTGAACATCCAGGAGCAATGCGCGCTCAAGGCCGACCTGGCCGCCAGCGGCTCCACCCTGGCGGCGCACGTGCTGGGCGACCTGGGCGGCCCGCCGCGCGTGGGCAATATGCTCAAGTACGCCACGCCCGACCAGCTCAAGCGCTACTTCGAGCCCGTGATCCGCGGCGAGAAGTCGACCTGCTTCGCACTGACGGAAACGCATTCCGGCTCCGACGCGCAAAGCATCAGGACCTCGGCCGTGGCCGATGGTGACGAGCTGGTCATCAACGGCGGCAAGCACTACATCAGCGGTGCGCCATTCGCCGACTTTGCCATCGTCATGTGCGTGACCGACGCCACCACCACGCCGCCGGCCATCACCGCGGTGCTGGTCGACCTGGACCTGCCGGGCGTGACGGTGAGCAACGAGTACGTGCCGATGTCGGGCCAGCATATCGACGGCGACATCCGCTTCGAGAACGTGCGCGTGCCGCGCGCCAATATCTTTGGCGGCGAAGGCAACGGCTTCAAGCTGGGCATGTCGCGCATCAACGTGAACCGCCTGCTGCACTGCCCCAGCATGCTGGGTCTGGCCACCAAGGCATATGAGTCGTCGGTGGCATACGCCGGCCAGCGCCGCCAGTTCGGCGGGCCGATCGCGCGCTTCCAGGCGATCCAGCACATGCTGGCCGACATGGCCGCCGCGCTGTGGGCCTGCGAAAGCATGATCACGCATACCGCCGCGCTGGCCGATGCCGGCGCCGACCTGCGCATGAAGGCCGCGGCGTGCAAGCTCTTTGTCTCGGAGCGCTGCTTCGAGGTGGCGGACAAGGCCGTGCAGATCCACGGCAATGTCGGCGTCACGCGCGGCCACCCGGTGGAGCAGACCTTCCGCAAACTGCGCATGTTCCGCATCTTCACCGGCACCAGCGAGATCCAGCGCAACACCATTGCGCGCGCTATCCTGGAACCGCTGCAGCAGCAGAAGGCCTGAGCGTGCCGGCGGCACGGTCGCCGCCGGCGAGAAGACCATACGACAAGACCACGGAGACCAAGCATGAACCGCCGAAACTGGCTTGCCACCGCCGGCGCCGCCGCGCTGGGCAGCCTGCTGCTGCCGGCCCGCGCCGCCAATGCATCATCCAGCTACCCCAACCGCCCGATCCGGCTGATCGTTCCGTTTATCGCCGGCAGTACGCCCGACAACGTCGCCCGCACGCTGTCGGCGGAGATGGGCAAGAAGCTCGGCCAGCCGCTGGTGGTCGAGAACATGCCCGGCGCCGGCGGCATCATCGGCGCCAGTGCGCTGCGCCGTGCCGCGCCCGATGGCTATACGCTGGGCATCCTGGCCAATACGCACGTGATCAACGTGCACATGTACCGCAAGATGCCGTATGACCCGGCGCAGGATTTCACGCCGATCACGGCCCTGTCGGGCGGACCGTCCGCGCTGGTGGTGCCCGTTTCGTCGCCCTACAAGACCGCTGCCGAACTGATCGCCGCCATGAAGAAGGCGCCGGGCAAGTTCAACTACGGCTCCGGCGGCAAGGGCAGCATCGCCCATCTTGCGGTGGAAACCATGCTGCACCAGACCGGCTGCGACGCCGTGCACATCCCTTACAAGGGTGCGCCGGAGATCATCACCGCCATGCTGACCGGACAAACCCAGTTCGGCATGCCCGTGCTCGGCACCGCGACACAGTACGTACGCAATAACCAGGTCAGGGTGCTTGCCGTCACTGCGGCCGCACGCTCGCCGTTTTTCCCGGACGTGCCGACCATGGCCGAAGCCCTGCCCCCGGGCTTTGTCATCGACAACTGGAGCGGCCTGTTCGCACCGGCCAACTTCCCGGCCGAACTGGCGCAGAAGCTGCACGCCGCGATCGGTGCCCTGCAAAGCGCCGGCGTGTTCGATGCCCAGCTCAAGGCCAATGCCGGCGAGCTGCGCCGCAGCGCCTCGCCAGCACAGTTCGCCACCTTGGTCGCCAGCGACAACGCGCGTTACGGCGACCTGATGAAGTCGATCGGCATGGTTGGCGACCTGGGCTGAGCGTCCTGCCCGCCCCGCGCCGCACGCTACCTTCCGCGCGTGCGGCACCCCTTCTTCCCTTCTCCCCCCAAGGCCCTGTATGAAGCCAGAATGGTCCTGCCTCAAGGACGTCACCATCATCGACGTCAGCCAGTTGCTGCCCGGTCCGCATGCATGCAGCCTGCTGCGACAACTAGGCGCGGATGTGATCAAGGTGGAGCAGCCCGGCACCGGCGACACCGCGCGGCAGCTTGGTCCAACGGTGTTTGCGCAGTTCAACCGCGGCAAGCGCTCGATTGCGCTGGACTTGAAGACCGATGCAGGCCGTGAGGCCTTCCTTGACCTGGTGCGCAATGCCGATGCCGTAGTGGAAGGCTTCCGCCCCGGCGTGATGGCGCGGCTTGGGCTGGGCTATGAAGCGCTGGCGGCGGTCAATCCGGCTATCGTGCTGTGTTCGGTCTCTGGCTTTGGCCAGACTGGCCCGTATGCCAGCCACGCCGGGCATGACCTGAACTACCTGGCGCTGGCTGGATATTGGGCGACGCCGGTGCAGGTGCACGATACGGTCTCGCGCCCGCGCGTGCGGGTGTCGGATTACGCCGCATCCGGTTACGCGGCGCTGTCGCTTGCGGTGGCGATCATGAGTGCGCGCCAGAATGGACAGGGTCAACATCTGGACGTCTCGATCCATGACGCGATCCTGTCGTGGACCGCCCATGGCGCCTGGGCCGCGCGCGGGCATGAGGCATCGCCCCAAGCATCCCCTACCGTGATGCCGGAGAACGATCTCTTCGAAACACGTGATGGCCGGCATCTGGCGATGGGCATCCTGGAGAACAAATTCTGGGTCAACCTGTGCGAGGCGCTGGGCGATGAGTTCCCTGCCCTGCGCGATCCGCGCTTTGACACGCGTGGTGTGCGGTACGGGCACAAGGTTGAGGTCAATGACCTGATGGCAGCGGTGTTCCGCACGCGCAACCTGGCCGAGTGGGAGGCGTTCTTCGGGCCGCTGGATATTCCGTTCTCGCCGGTGCTGGGGGCGACGGCGCTGTTTGAGGATCCGCATGTACAGGCGCGGGACGTGGTTCGGCCGGTGCCCGGGGAAGGCGGGATTGCTGTGAATTTTCCGGTGAGGTTCTCGCTGGGGTTGCCGGAGGGGGAGGATTTTGTGGCTCAGGTGGGGGAGCACAATGCGGATCCCCAATCCTCTAACCCCACAAATATCTAGCATGACCGTTCAGTCGCGCGCCGACGTCCCTTTCAGCCGCTTGAGGAACCACCGGGCGGCGGGGCCCGGCGGCGCGTCCTTGCGATACACGGCAAACATGGCAATCGGTGGGGTCCGGGGCTGAAAGCTCTCCAGTCTCAGTGGCACCAGCGTGCCCTGGTCGAGATCCGGCTGCACCATTGCCACGGGCATATGTCCCCAGCCAAAGCCGGCGCGCAGGAATGCATGCTTCGCGCCAAGGTCGGCCAGGCGCCAGGTCAAAGGGGAGAACACGCCGTAGGCCCTTCCCTCGCTTAGCGTGGTCCGGTCCGTGAGCACCAACTGGACGTGATCCTCCAGTTCGGCTGCCCGGATCAGCCTCTTCCTTGCCGCCAGCGGATGCTGCGGCGCCACGACCGTGACCATTGGCACATCGAGCAGCTTTTCGGCTTCCAGCGCCTGCGGAACCACCGGCATGGAGCCGCTGATGCCAAGCCGGCAAACGTTCTCGAGCACCGGCCGCAGGACTGCCCCCAGCGCCTCGACGTACAGGCGCAGCGGCGTATGGGGAAAGGCTTCGCGAAACTCCCCCACGGCCCCGGTCAGCGAAGCCATCGGATACATCACGTCCACGACCACTGACAACTCGGGCTCCAGCCCCTCCGCCATGGCGCGTGCCTTGGACTTGAACCCATCCATGCCGCTCACCACCAGGCGCGCTTGCGCCAGCAGGGCGGTGCCCTGCTCCGTGAGGCGCGGATAGCGGCCACCCCGGTCGAACAGGCGCACGTCGATCTGCGCCTCCAGGTTGGCCAGCGTATGGCTCACCACCGACTGCGCGCGCCGCAGCTTGCGGCCCGCCGCGGAGAAGCTTCCTTCGTCGGCGGCAGCAATAAAGGTGCGCAACTGGTCCAACGAGACGCCATCGAGCATGTATCTACTCCATAGATGGATAACATCTACAAATATAGGCTACCAAGATGGATGTCAAGCGCCTACTCTCCCCTCATGCCATCTGCAAGGCCGCTTCTCCACTCTCTCCATCGAGGACCCATCATGAACTCCAAGCAAAACCTGTCGCATTCATCCCTTCCACTGATCGGCCGCATCCTTGTCGCCGCCATCTTCCTTGTCAGTGGGGTTGGCAAGCTGATAGCGCCGGGTGCCACCCTGGCCTACATCACATCGCTCGGCCTGCCTGCGCCGACGCTGGGCTTCGCCGGCGCGCTGGTGCTCGAACTGGCAGGCGGCGCACTCCTGATTGCCGGCTATCGCACGCGCGCCGTCGCGGCAATGCTTGCCGTCTACTCCGTGGCAACCGCGCTGATCTTCCACCACGCGCTCGGCGACCAGAACCAGATGTTCCACTTCCTGAAGAACCTGGCCATGGCCGGCGGGCTCCTGCAACTGGTGGCCAACGGCGCTGGCGCGTTCAGCCTGGACGAACGCCACACGACGTCCACACGGCTGGCCCACGCCAACTGATCTCGGTCGATACGGCCTTCGCTGCCGAAGGGCTGGCAGGCTCCACAGGGGAACATCATGAACAACGCAGCAGCACTACTGACCCAGCATTTCGAATCGCTTGTGGACAATCACGAGCGGTGGAAGGAACTGATTGCCGACGACATCGTGTGGAATCTTCCCTACGCGCCGAGCCTGGGCCACCCGCGTCAACTGGCTGGCAGGGAAGCCGTCATCAGGCATGCCCAGTGGTTCATCAGCGAGGTATCCGGCTTCCGCTTCTACGATGCGCAGGTCTCGGCACTGGCCGATCCAGGAATGTCCGTCGGCGTGGTGCGTGCCAAAGGCCTGATCCGATCGACCGGCCGGCCCTATGAACAGGAATATGTCGTCTTCCTGACCGTCAGGAACGGCAAGATCGCGCACCTTCGCGAGTACTTCAACCCGGTTCAGGCCGCAGTGGCGCTAGACGCGCCCATCGCGGTGGACTATGCAAGGAGCATCTGATGAAAGCCATACAAGTCGACGCATTCGGCGGCCCGCAGAATCTGGCACTCCGCGAAGTCGCGGATCCTCGCCCGGGCGACAATGAGGTGCTTGTCGACATCATGTCGACGTCGGTGAATCCCATCGACTGGAAGATCGTGTCCGGAGCAATGCGCAGCGTGATCCCGGTACCGCTACCGTTCACGCCCGGCGCCGATGCTGCCGGCACGGTGATCGCGGTGGGACGCAATGTCACGACCTTCGCACCCGGTGACGAAGTGATGGGGTTCATCGGGATTGCCGGGGGCTACGCGACCCGCGCCGCCGTCAGCGCGGAGCGGCTTGCGCGCAAGCCAGGGAATGTGCCGCTGATTGAAGCCGGGGCAATCCCGACCGTCGCACTGACCGCATGGCAGGCGCTGTTCGAACATGGCGGCCTTCGTACAGGACAGAAGATCCTCATCCATGCCGCGGCCGGCGGTGTCGGCAGCGTAGCGGTTCAGCTGGCCGCCCTGGCCGGCGCCGAGGTGATCGGCACCGCCTCCGCTGCCAACCTCGACTACGTGCGTAGCCTGGGCGCAACCGCCGTGATCGACTATGGCGCGGAGGATTTTGCCCGCCGGGTCGCGCAGGCGGATATGGTTCTCGACCTGGTCGGTGGCTACACGCAGGAGCAATCCTGGTTGGTCCTCAAGCCCGGCGGCGTCCTCGTCTCCAGCGTCAGTCAGCCAGACATACTGCGCTGCCGTGCGTCAGGCGCGGAGGGCAAACGCTTCTCCACCCGTCCTGACGGCCAGCAGCTCGCAGAGATCGCTGCCCTGTATGCGTCGGGCAAGCTGCGCACGCAGGTCGATTCGGTCTTTCCGCTTGACGAAGCATCGCACGCGATGAGCAGAAGCGTGACCAGGCATGCAAAAGGCAAGATCATCATCCAGATGGCGGATCAGCGATAACCGATAGCCGGGGGGGGGTCGCGCTCATGGCAGCGCGACACTCATGCCCCCATCGACCATCACCACGGCGCCGATGATGTAGCTGGCCTAATCCGATGTCAGGAACGCGATCACTTGCGCGATCTCCACGGGCGGCGCGGCGCGGCGCGGCGAATCTACGCATTCTTTCCATGCTCGGCCAGGAACGCAGGCCCGTCGGCGTGGATATGGTTGGTGATGTTCGCCACCACATCGCCAGAGCCCACTGCATTGACGCGAATCCCATGCTCGATGGCTTCCAGGGACAGCGCACGCGTCAGCTTGGCCAATGCTCCCTTCGAGGCGGCATAGGCGGCGATCGTCGGGAGGGCCTGGCGTTCGCATCGCTTCGATGTTCACTCAGTGATTTCCCACTCGCCTGAGTTGCCGCAAGCTTCGCTCGCCTCTTCCGAATGCGACGTCTCTTATCCCCTGCATGACGTCGGCAGGAAATACTGGTCGCGTTATCGACGAGTGATGCGGCCTATTCGCTCCGGCCAGTTCCGGTCGAATAGATGCAGACGCACGCGGGGCGTGGGCGCCCTGCTACAGCCCGAAGAACTTACAGCGAGCACCCCATCCAATGTCCTTTGTGTTACCAGTGCGGCCATAGGCGTGGTCAGGGATCATGGTTTATTGGGTATGGGATCGCAATAATTATTGAAATTCAATAATTCCAAATAAGTGCACTATGCCAAACATCTATCGCCGCCCCGCTCTGGCCGACCGGATGACCCGGCAATTGCTGCGCCCTAGGGTCTTGGACGAAGGGTTGCGCTCCGGCCTATTCCTGTCCGGACTGCGGCGCACCGGCAAGACGACATTCTTGATCAATGACCTCGTCCCGGCTCTTGAGGCAGACAGCGCGATCCTGATCTATGTGGACCTGTGCCACGCTGGCACAGGCGCTGGCGGAAGTGGTCGACAAGGCGAAGACCAACGTTGTCCTGATCGTAGATGAGGTGCAGCATGCCATTACATCCGAGGAGGGCAACCGGATGCTGCTGGCGCTCAAGGCTGTGGGTGGGCGTACGTCAGCTAGATCGTCAGATAGGCAGCCAGTTCGATCAGCTGACAGCCCTTTCACGCTTCACAGCTAGTACGGTCTCACCGCTGCGGCTCCTGTTGCTTGTCGCCGCACGCGTTGCGCAAGTGCACATCCCCGTCGTGACGATGTATGTGCAATTCGGCGTTCTCTCGCATGGCCACCTCCCACCCCGCAGCGATTGCCGCTTCCATGGTCGGAAATCTCTGGGTTTTTATATTGAGGCCGCCGAATTCCAATGCCCAACCATCTTCTGCGGGTAGAACGCGAATGATCCGCGATTGCATAATGACCCCTCTCTAAGTTTCCCGCGACATACAGCGGGCGTCGCGTACTGTCGAGCAAGAACATGCTCCCGCGGACATGCGTGGCTGGGTAAGAGCCGGGATCATCCGGGAGGAACCGCATCGAGGGTACGTCATGCATCGCTGTACCTGCGTCAACGAACACACGAGCAAGACTGCTGCTGCATGGGCGGGCACCTTTCGGTGCCATACGAGCAGAAGACGCAGCAATCACCGGCCTTGGGCCTTAGCACCGCGTGGCAGCGCTCGCACTCATAGCACCACTGGCAGGCATCAATGGGCATGGTTTCTTCTTTTGCATGCGCGCACTTGGGGCAGGTGATGATTGACTGCAGCTTGACGGCGCTCATCATTTCTCTTTGCCTCACGGCCGATGGGCAGTAGACGGTCACCGTGCCTGGCGACCCGATCTCCGGCGTTGCCCATCGCAACGCAATCCGTCCTTCCCGTATGTGCGGTTTAGGCGTAGCCTAGGTCCGTACCAAGGTACGGAGTCAAGCGATGGACCACACACTAACAATCGGGAAGCTGGCCAAGGCGGCTGGTGTTGGCGTGGAGACGGTACGTTACTACCATCGGTGCGGCCTGCTGCCGGTGCCGGAGCGTGCCTATGGCGCCATTCGACAGTATTCGCAACAGAGCTTGCAGCGGCTTCATTTCATTCGCCAGGCCCAGTCGCTCGGGTTCACCCTGGATGAAGTCCGGGTACTGCTGCGACAGAACGATGGCGGGACGTGCAGCACAGCCCGCGCACTGGCCGAGCAAAAGCTCAGTCTTGTGGAGGAAAGATTGAAGGATTTGCGACGATTGCGAGCGGAACTGAAGAATCTCATTGGGCAATGCCACGCCAATGGCAATGAGGCTTCTTGTCCCTTGATTGACTCTTTGTCCGCCAACATCGGTAGAGAGGCTTAGGATCGGACCTGATACGACATGCAACGGAAAGGTGGGCCGGCCAACGGCAAACAGCGTGACAGGTGGTCCGGCGCGGACAAGCCGCGTTGAGGCTGGCGCACCTGTGGGCGGCGAGCCGGACGAAGCCTCGTCAGGCCGGGCGCCCACAGGCTGTCTTCAGTTCACCGTAACACCCCCAATCCCCTGTACCGCCTGCTGCCAGCGCGTGCGCTCTTCTTCCAGCACGCGGCCCGCTTCCGCCAGCCCCGTGCCGGCAGGCTCCCCTCCCTGCTCCCGCAACAGCGCAGCCATCTGCGGGGTCTTCACGATCTTGACGATTTCCGCGTTCAGGCGCTGCAGGATATCCGGGGGCGTGCCCGCCGGGGCATAGACTGCATGCCAACCCACCATCGACTCCAGCGCCGACATGCCCTGCTCGGTGAAGGTAGGGACTTTAGGCAGCAGGCTGGAACGGTCCTTTCCGGCAATGGCCAGGCCGCGGATCTTGCCGGCATCGATCAGGGGCTTGGCGGAGCCGGGTTCACCGAAGCCGGCCACCACCTGCCCGCTGGCGAGATCGTTCATGAAGCTGCCCTTGTAGGGAACGTGGACCAGGTCGATACCGGCCTTCTTGTTCAGATACTCGCCTGCGATATGCGCCGAGGAACCGGTACCGAAGGACGCAAACGCGAGCGACCCGGGGTTCTGCTTTGCATAGGCCACGAACTCCTGCAGCGTCTTCGCGGGCACCTTCGCGTTGACCAGCAGGATCAGGGATCGCTTGACCACCTGAGAGACCACCACCACGTCTTTCTTGGCATCGTACGGCAGGCTCTTGTAGGTCAGCGGATTGAGCACGATCGGGCCGGAGATGGAGTAGAGCAGCGTGTAGCCGTCTGGCGCGGCCTTGGCCACCGCGTCCGTGCCGATGATGCCCGAGGCCCCCGGCCGGTTCTCGACCACGATGGACTGTCCAAGCGCGGCGCCCAGCTTCTGGGCGAGCGGGCGCGCGATCGCATCGGGGCCGCCGCCCGGCGGATAAGGCACGATCAGCTTGATGGGCCTGGCCGGGTAGCCCGATGTGGATTCGGCTGCGATGGCAGGCACCACGGTGCAGGCGAACGTGATCAGACCCGCAACGAGGCGGCCGGCATGGCTTGACTTGAACATTTTGTCTCCTGGTTGGCGCTCTGGCGGCGCTCGCTATGCGGTTGACCGGGGCTATGCCGGCGGCTGATCCGATAACAAGGCTTGCGTGCGCAAGCGTGCGGCTTCGTATTCCCTGCATGTGGTGGCGATCAAGGCAGCCACGCTGCCAACGTCGGATACCCCTGAAACGGTATGTCCGGCGCTCCAGATATCGCTCCAGCGTTTGGGCTTGTCGTGCGCCTTTCCCCCGCCGAAGCGGGCCTTGGCTTCTTCAAACGTGACCGACTCGTCCAGCCCGTCAGCGTCGAGGCCCGCGGCCTCGATGGAAGGTCGCAGCATGTTGGTATCGAGCCCTGTGAACGCGCGCGTGCGCAGCACGTCGTCGAGGCGACTTGCCACCACCATCTCCTTGTGGCGTGCATCTGCCATGCTTTCCGCGGTGGCGATGAACTTGGTGCCCATATAGCCAAGGTCGCAGCCCAGCACCCGGGCAGCCCACAACGCGTGGCCGTCCGAGATGCCACCGGCCAGCACCAGCGGCCCGTCGTAGAAAGCCCGGACCGCACGCGCGAAGGCCATCCCGTTGGCCCATCCGGTCTGGCCGCCCGCGCCGGCACTGAGCAGCACCAGTCCGTCGGCGCCGGCCTGCAGCGCCTTCTCGGCGTGCGCGACCGAGGCTACGTCTGCCAGCACCATGCACCCGACGTCGTGCAACGGCCCGACCACCGCGGCTGGAGACCCCACGCTGGTGATGACCATTTCCACCCGATGGCGCACCAGGCAGGCCAGATCGTCCTGCAGCCGCGGCTGGCGGATGATCAGGTTGGGGCAGAACGGCGCCGGCTCGGCTTTGCCCGCTTCTCGCTCATCGAGGTCGGCGCGGATGGTCGTCAGCCACTGATCGAGTTCCTCCACCGTGCGCGCGTTGGCGGTCGGGAAGGCACCGACCACGCCGTTGCGGCAGGCAGCGGTCACCAGCGCCGGTCCGCTGATGCGCAGCATGGGCGCGGCGATCAGCGGCAGGCGCAAGCGCGGCCACGGCAGCTCCAGCCCGCCGGTTGCAATGGCGGACCTCATCGGCCCCGCCATTGCGGCTTGCGCTTTTCCGCGAAAGCGGCCAGGCCTTCCCGCCGGTCTTCGGAATCCAGGGCGCGCGCGGCGATCGGGGCCTGCTTCTGCCAGGCCTCCTCGTCGGTCCAGTTGGCGCTGCGGCGCATGATTTCCTTGCTCGCGGCCATGGCGAGCGGCGCGTTGACCAGCAAGCCCTCGGCGAGCGTGATGGCTTCCTGCAGCGCGGTGCCCGGCTCCACCAGACGGTTGGCGAGTCCGTGCTGATGGAAGAAGGCGGCGTCGCGGATCTCGCCAGACAGCGCCAACTCCATCGCGATATGGTAGGGAATGCGGCGCGGCAGCCGGAACAGGCCGCCGCCTACCGCCACCACGCTGTGGCGCACTTCCGGCAGGCCCATGAGGGCATTGCGCGCGGCCACGATCAGGTCGCAGGACAGGCAAAGCTCCAGCCCGCCGCCCACCGCATAGCCTTCCACCGCCGCGATCAGCGGCTTGCGCGGCGGGCGGCGGAACAGCCCGAAGCCGCCGCGGTCGTCGGTGGTGGCGCGCTCGCCGCGTGCCACGGCCTTCAGGTCCGCGCCGGTGGAAAAATTGCCATCGCTGCCAGTGAGGATGCCGATGAACAGGCTCTCTTCGTCATCGAGCAGGTCCATCGCGGCATTCATCTGCACCGCGGTTTCGGCATCGCACGCATTCTTGACCTGCGGGCGGTTGATGGTGACGATGAGCAGCGGACCGCGCCGCTCTGTCAGCACCTTGGGAGTATCGTCGTTCATGCGCACCTCACTGGGCAAAGGAGAAGCCGCCGTTGACCGGATAGGTCTGACCGGTGATCCAGGCACTGGCATCCGAAGCCAGGAAGAGCACCATGTTCGCCACGTCCTCGGGGCGCCCCGGCCGGCGGATGACGTACTTCTCCATCATCTTCTTCAGCCTGTCAGGATCGTCGGCCAGGCGCTTTTCGATCGCAGGAGTCGCCGTGGCCGCGATCGCCACGGTGTTGGCCGTGACCTGATAGCGCCCGAGCGTGCGGGCAATCGCGCGCATGAAGCCGGCAGCCCCTGCCTTGGCGCCGGAATAGATCTCAAGGCCCGGTTCGCCCACGCGTCCGGCATCGGAGATGATGGTGATGATGCGGCCGCGCTTGCGCTCGATCATGTCGGGGATGCAGGCGCTGGCGCAGTGGATCACCCCGTAGAAATTGACCTCGATCGCGCTATTCCAGGCCTCTCGTCCATGCTCCCAGAACGGCTTGCGCACGTCTGGCGACGGCGTCGCGCCATGGTTGCCGGCATTGTTGACCAGCACGTCGATGGGGCCGGCAAGTTCGCGTGCCTGCGCAACCATGCGCCTGACACTGTCGGCATCGGACACATCCGCCTGCACCGCAAACGCGTTGCCGCCGGCGTCCCGGATCGATTGCGCGACGGCTTGCGCGCGTTCGGCAAAGTAATCGTTGACGATCACCGCGGCAGCGCCGTGCCCGGCGAAGTGCCGGGCGATCTGCTCGCCCACACCCTGTCCGGCGCCTGTCACCAGCGCCACCTTGCCTTCGAGACTGAGTAGGTCGTTCATACGTGCCGCTCCTGTCCTTTCCAATAGGGATCCCGCAGTTCGCGCTTCAGGAGCTTGCCCATGGTGTTGCGCGGCAATTCCTGCATGAATTCGATACGGCGCGGCCGCTTGTACGAAGCGAGATGCTCCGCGCAGTGGGCCAGCACCTCATGCTCGCCGACGCGATGGCCGGGCTTGAGTTCGCAGAAGGCAAGCACCTGCTCGCCGAACTCGTCGTCGGGGATCCCGATCACCGCGGCGTCCAGGATGGAGGGATGCCTCAGCAGCGCCGCCTCGATCTCGGCCGGATAGATGTTCACGCCGCCGGAAATGATCATGTCCTTGGCGCGGTCGGTGATGAAGATGTACCCGTCCTCATCGAGATAGCCGACATCGCCGACGCGGAAGAAGCCCTCGGCGTCAACCGTGTCGGGGTCGAGCGGCGGCGCATTCAGGTAGTTGCGGATGGTCACCGGCGTGCGGATCCACAGTTCGCCGCGCTGGCCTGCCGGCAGGCAATGTCCTTGCGCGTCCCGGACCTGCACGATGACATGCCGGTGCGGCTTGCCGCTGGAACCCGGCTTGATGCGCTGCATCTCTGGCGGCAGCCGGGAAATCATGCCGACCTCGCTGGCGCCGTAGCCTTCCTGCAGGGTATCGGCGCCGAAGTAGCCGAGAATCCATTCCTTCAGCCCGTAGGGCACGGGAGCGGCCCCGATGCTGAGGCCACGGATCGACGAGACATCGTAGCGGGCCAGCACTTCGGCAGGCAGCGCCGCCAGGCGCTTGTACATGGTGGGCACGCCGGTCCAGGTAGTGACCTTGTGGCGGGCAATCAGTTGCAGCGTCTCTTCCGGCAGGAAGCGCCGCTGCAGTACGGTCTTGCCGCCACGACGCACGCACGCCCAGAACTGGGACGGGCCGGAACCGTGGTGGGCCGGCATGTTGATCAGGCTGACGCTCTCGCCGGCGCCGCCGCGGTAGGCCTCCACGGACTCGCGGTACTCGCGCATCGTCTGGGGATCGGTGCCGCGATGCATCGTCACCCCCTTGGGCAGCCCGGTGGTGCCTGAGGTGTAGATGATCAGCGGGGGCTCGGCCTGCGCATGGAGTGGTACATCGCTACTTTCGAGCAAGACGCTGTATGGCAGGAATCCGTCGGCGGGCGCGTCGATCGAGATGGCAAGCTTGATGGGCAACGCATCCAGCACGGGCTTCAACGCGGACGGATCGGCATCGTCGCAAAGGAACACCGTTGCCCTGCTGTCAGCCAGCACGTGGCGGCATTCTTCCGGTGTCAGCCGCCAGTTCAGCCCGAGCATCGTGCTGCCCAGCTTGGCTAGCGCACCGGCAACGATGGCCCATTCGAGCCGCACCTGGGTGCGCAGCACGACGATGTCGCCGGCACCGACCCCGCGTTCCCGCAATCCATGCGCGACGCGGTTGGCTACCTCGTTAAACGCCGCCCAGGTCAGGCTGCGCTCTCCTTCGACCAGGGCGACATCGTCGGGTTTTTCCGCCGCCCATCGTTCGATTCCAATCAGCATTGCTTGGTCCATGTCTCCTTACCTCGGCGATGTCGGGCGGGGTTGTTGCTGCTGCCCGAACCACAACTTGCTTGTTGTCGGACAAGAATATGTATTTGCTTGTTCATCAGCAAATAAGTGTATTCCCGGATTCCGCCGCGAAGGGCGCTCACTAAACTGGGCAGGGTTATCCAACTACTGGCGCCACCCCGAGTGGCGCATTCGCCATGACCCTGCCCTTACTGAAACCTGCGCTCTACCGCGCGCAGGGCACGCCGGCGCTGCCGGAACACCCCGCCCTGCTCGGCGGAACATGCCGCTGCGGCCATGTCTTTTACCCGTGGCAAAGCTATGGCTGCGAGCGCTGCGGCGCCACCGGCGACGCGCTGACGCCCGTGGCCCTGAGCGGACGCGGTCGGGTGGAATCCAGCGCGGTGGTGCATCTCCACGCCTCGCCAGCGCGGCAGGCGCCTTTCACGGTCACCGCGGTGAGGCTGGAAGACGGCCCCCTGGTGCGCACGCTTGCGCTCGGGAGCGAAGCTGGCCAGGGGACTGGGGGAACGAGGCTGGTGCCGGGCGATGCCGTCGTCGCAGTGCTCGCCGAGGTGTTGGACGGGCAGCAGGAAGGCAGCACGCAAGCGCGCGCGCTGGATCTTCGCTTTGTTCGCGTCGCCTGAACCGGAGGAACGGATCCCATGAGCGTTGCACTCACCACCCTTCGCCCGGTCTATGTCATCGGCATCGGCTTTCATCGCTACCAGCCGCTGAGCGAAACACCTTACGTTCAACTCGGGCTCACCGCCGCCCGCGCCGCGCTGGCCGATGCCGGCGTACCGTGGGAAGGCGTCCAGTCCGCCTATGTCGCCACGGCCTTGCTGCCGATGGCCGCCGGCCGGCCCATGCTGCGGCACCTCGGCGCCACCGGCATCCCCATCGTCCATATCGAGAACGCCTCTGCCTCCGGTTCGGCGGCATTTCGCCAGGCCTGCCTGGAAGTGGCGACGGGTCTCACTGACATGTCCCTCGCGCTTGGCGTCGACAAGCCGCGCACGCAGGGGCGCCCCGAACGCGCGGAACACCAGACTGGCATTGCCAGCCTGGCCGACGACGCCATCGTGCCATTCACGCATTTTGCGCTGCTGGCCGATGCCTACGCGCACCGCAACCGCGTGGCGGTCGAGGACATTGCCCTGGTGGCGGTGAAGAATCACCGCAACGGCGCCAGCAATCCGTTCGCACAGCGGCAGAAAGCACGCACGCTGGATGAGATCCTGGCGGGCAAGCCCATTGCCGGCAGCTTTACCGCGCTGCAGTGCACGCCGGTCGGAGAAGGTTCGGCCGCCGTCATCGTGGCTTCGGAAGCGGCACTCAGACGCTACGGCGTGGATCCGGGCCGGGCCATCCGGGTGCTGGCCTCGGCCGCGGGAAGCCAGCGCGTGTACGACGATCCTGCGCGCTATGACACGCTGCTGACGCAGGAAACGGTGCACCGGGCCCTGGCCGATGCCGGCGTTTCGCCACGGCAGCTCGATGTGGTCGAACTGCACGACGCTTTTACGGTAGAGGAACTGGAGTACCTGGAAGCGATTGGCGTGTGCGATGAAGGCCATGCCATGCCGCTACTCAAGGAAGGTGCGTTCGACATTGGCGGCCGTTGCGCCGTGAGCCCGTCCGGCGGGCTGATCGCCATGGGCCACCCGATCGGGCCCACCGGGATCGGGCAAGTAGGCGAGATCGTGCGGCAACTGCGGCACGAGGCCGGCGACCGGCAGCAAGCTTCTGCCCGTTACGGGCTGGCCCACATGGTCGGCCTGGGCGCCGTCTGCTACGCGCACGTGCTGGCGCGCCCCTGAAGCACGCTGCAGCGCTGCGTCATGCCGTCGGGTCAGGACGCAGCGCGCGCGCCATCGTGCCCACCAGGGCATCCCGCACCTGGGCGGGATTGGCATGCGGCGATCCCAGCAGGAACTGCGCCGAGATGCCGCGCAGCGCGCCAAGTATGACGATGGACTCCGCCACGGGGTCGACATCGGCCCGGATCTCCTGCTTGCGGATGCCGATGCGCAGATGCCCCTCGAAGTACGCCAGCGACGCGCAGTTGAACTGATCCAGCGCGACAGCGAGCGCCCCGCCCGAGACAAAGGCTTCGGTGAACATGATGTACAGCGCGCGGGTGGCGCAGTCGTGGCTCGCGGCCCGGTCGATGTAGAGCCCGACCACGCCGAGAATGGCATCGAGGCCCGGCCGCCACGGACCTGCGGCGTTTCGCGCCGCACGGAAATTCCTTCCGATCCGTCCCACCAGCGCCGTCAACAGGCCTTCCTTGTTGCCATAGTGGTGGGCCGGCAGGCCCCGGCTGTAACCCGCCCGTTCGCCGACCTCGCCCAGGGTCGTCCCCGTCACGCCTTTCTCGCTCACCAGTTCCATGGCGCTCTGGAGAATGCGGCGTTCCGCTTCTTCCCTGCGGTCGCTTTGCTTGCGGCGTTGCCTGGCGGGAGGCGCTTCGATTCCGGAGGGGCTGTCCATGTGACTGATAGGCGATCGTTTGAAACTTGCTTGTCAGCCAGGATGATACTTCAGGCGTGCCCCTGGTTCCTCCCCCACCTGTAGCGATCTCTACGCTATTGAAGCGCAGCGTACGGGCATCTAACATGCCGCCATGCCTGCCCTTGCCGTGTGCCTTGCCAAAGCCGGTGCCTTCGAGTCCGGCGCATGCTGTTTTTTTACGGCGTGGTCGTCACGGACTTCCCCTGGCTCAATGAGAAGACCGGGATACGGACGCCATTGCGATGCGCACACGTGAAGACCCGGCCATGACTGTCAGCAGAGGCTGGCTTGCACGCCTGGTCCTGCCCGCACGCGTTCATCCCGGCGCTTTGCCGCTTCTCGTCGGGCGCGCGCTGCGCGGGTTCTGTGACGGCTTTATCGCCGTGCTGTTGCCGGCGTACCTGCTGGCCCTCGGTTTCGCGCAACTGGCAGTGGGACTGGTCAGCAGCGCCACCCTGATCGGCTCGGCACTGGCGACGGTCCTGGTGGGCGTCATCGGCCATCGCTATCCGCAGCGCAGGCTGCTGGTGTCGGCGGCCGCGCTGATGGCCGCGACGGGCATAGGCTTCGCCGGGCTGTCCTCTCTCTGGCCGCTGTTGCTGGTCGCATTCGTAGGCACGCTCAACCCCAGTTCCGGCGACGTCAGCGTCTTCCTGCCGCTTGAGCATGCCGGTCTTGCCGATTCGGCCTCCCCCGATGCCCGCACTGCGCTGTTCGCCCGCTACAGCCTGACCGGGGCCCTCTGCGCCGCCATTGGCGCGCTGGCGGCGGCGCTGCCGGACTGGCTCGCGGCGCAGCTTGGGGTTCCTGTCCTCAGCGCGCTGCGCGCCATGTTCATTGTCTATGCCCTGACCGGTGCCGCACTCTGGATCCTCTATGCCCGCATGCCGGAGCCGCCAGCGCACCTGGCAACGACGAGAGTCCCGCTGGGACCGTCTCGCCGGATCGTTACCCGCCTTGCCCTGCTCTTCAGCGTCGACGCATTTGCCGGCGGCCTGGTGGTGAACTCTCTGCTAGCGCTCTGGTTGATGCAGCGCTTCAGCCTTTCCATTGGTGCCGCCGGGCAATTCTTCTTCTGGGCCGGGCTGCTAAGCGCCGGCTCCCAACTCGTGGCTGCGCCGCTGGCTCGCAGGTTCGGTTTGCTGAATACGATGGTGTTCACCCATATCCCATCCAGCCTCTGCCTGATCGCGGCCGCGTTCGCCCCCTCCCTGCCGGCGACGCTGGCGCTGTTGCTCGTACGCAGCGCGCTGTCGCAGATGGATGTACCGACCCGGACCGCCTATGTCATGGCCGTGGTGACGCCGCCCGAGCGGCCGGCGGCGGCAAGCCTGACCGCCGTGCCCAGGAGCCTGGCTGCCGCATTCGGCCCGACCCTGGCGGGCGCGCTGCTGGCCATGGGCTGGGTCGGGACGCCGCTGGTCGCCTGCGGCGTGCTCAAGATTGCCTACGACCTCGCACTCCTTGGTGCGTTCAGGCGGGTCAAGCCTCTCGATTAACGTGCTGAGCCGGCGCCATCGCGTAAAGATTCGATAGAGAAGCGTCGCGCCGGCGCAGCACCTCAGCCACCAGCAGCACCCATCACGATCGCCAGCGGCCAGAAAAAGTGCTCCTTGGTTCGCGTGCGCATGCTGATCGCCGGAATCTTTATGCGTTCTTTATACGCACCGGCCACCTTTCTACCCTGTTTTTACGACCCCGTCGCTAATCTGCAAGCCGAAACCATTCAAGGGTGCTTTGTTATGGACGGGATCTTTTTGATCGTATTGATTGGCTTCGCCGTGCTGAGCGCGGCCCTGCTGGGGCTTTGCGCCGTGCTTGCGCCGAAATCTCCGGCAGGCAGCGAGCCCGGCAGCCCGCATGACCAGATGCTGGCAAAGAACAGCGCGTCGGACAGGAGGCTGTGATGGGCTGGACGGATCTGTTGAGCGGCGTGCTGGCCATTGCCATTTTTGTTTACCTCCTCATTGCGTTGTTCCGGCCGGAGAAATTCTGATGTCCTCCCAATTCTTGGGCCTGCTGGTCCTCTATCTCGCCATCCTCCTGGCGTGCGCCCCTTTTCTCGGACGCTATATCCGGCGCGCTGTGGAAGACGGCGACTATTCGCTGACCGTCTGGGGCCGACCGCTGGAACGGCTGCTGTATCGCCTGGGCGGCGTGCGTGCCGATACCGGGATGGGATGGAAGCAGTACGCCGTCGCGGTGCTGGCGTTCAACCTGCTTGGCGTGGTGGCAGTCTATGCGCTGCAGCGCCTGCAGGGCATGCTTCCGCTCAATCCGCAGGGCTTTGGTGCGGTTGCGCCGGACTCGGCCTTCAACACGGCGATCAGCTTTGTCGCCAACACCAACTGGCAAGGCTATGCCGGCGAGTCGACCATGGGCTATCTGACGCAGATGCTCGCGCTCACCGTGCAGAACTTCCTGTCCGCGGCGACCGGCATCGCGGTGGTGTTCGCGCTGATGCGCGGATTTGCGCGCCAGAGCGCCGCCACCATCGGCAATTTCTGGGTCGACATGACGCGGGTCACGTTGTACGTGCTGGCGCCGATCGCGACCGTGATCGCGCTGGCGCTGGTCAGCCAGGGTGTGATCCAGAACTTCGATGCCTACAAGGAAGTCAGCCTCGTCACGCCGGTTGAGTACAGCCAGCCGAAGGTCGATGCGGCCGGGCAACCGGTGCTCGATGCACAAGGCAAGCCGGCGACGGAAGACCTGAAGACCGACAAGCAGACGCTGGCGATGGGACCGGTTGCCTCGCAGGAAGCCATCAAAATGCTGGGCACCAACGGCGGCGGCTTCTTCAATGCCAACTCGGCGCATCCGTTCGAGAACCCGAATGCCCTGGCCAACCTCCTAGAGATGCTGGCGATCTTCCTGATACCGGCGGCGCTGTGCTTCACCTTTGGCGAAATGGTCGGGGACAGGCGACAGGGTGTCGCGGTGCTGGCCTCCATGACGGTCATCTTTGTCGCGTTGGCCTGCGTGGCGGCGATGTCCGAGCAGATGGCCAGCCCGGCCCTGGCCGGATTGCCCGTGGATCACGCCGCGTCGCTGTTGCAGGCCGGCGGCAATATGGAAGGCAAGGAAACGCGCTTCGGAATCGCCGCTTCGGCACTGTTCGCCACCATCACGACCGCGGCGTCGTGCGGCGCGGTCAATGCCATGCATGACTCCTTCACCGCCATCGGTGGCCTGGTGCCGATGCTGCTGATGCAGCTGGGCGAGGTGGTGTTCGGCGGCGTCGGCTCGGGGCTGTACGGCATGCTGGTCTACGCCGTGCTCGCGGTGTTCATCGCCGGACTGATGATTGGGCGCACGCCGGAGTACCTCGGCAAGAAGATCGAAGTCTACGAAATGAAGATGACGGCCGTGGCGATCCTGGTCACGCCACTGCTGGTGCTGCTCGGCACGTCCGTGGCGGTGATGACCGAGGTGGGACGCGCCGGGGTGTTCAATCCCGGCACGCACGGCTTCTCGGAGATCCTGTACGCGCTCTCGTCGGCGGCCAACAACAATGGCAGCGCCTTTGCGGGCTTGTCTGCCAACACGCCGTTCTACAACACGCTGCTGGCGGCGGCCATGTGGTTTGGCCGGTTCTGGATCATCATCCCGGTCCTTGCGCTGGCGGGCTCGCTGGCAGCCAAGAAACGCGTGCCGGTGACCGGCGGCACGATGCCGACGCATGGCCCGCTGTTTGTCGTCCTGTTAGTGGGCACGGTGCTGCTGGTCGGGGCGCTGACCTATGTCCCGGCGCTGGCGCTGGGGCCGGTCGCCGAGCAGCTCCAGGGCGCGGTGACGGCAACCGCGGCGAAGTAAAGCGACGACTGACGACGAAATATCGGGCATTCCTACACGTCCGGCCCCTGCACTGCCTCACAGATGCAGGTGCCGGATGGCTCTAGCGGATTGCGGAGAAACCATGCAACAAGATTCGATGGCCCAAGTGGCCAAGCGCGGCGCCAACACAGCTGAAGCGTCATCCTCCAACACGCTTCAGGCGAAGAGCGCGCCGGTGTCCGACCGGCAACACGGTTCCCACCATCATCGCCCGCCGGCGCGCAGCATGTTCGCGCCGGAGCTGGTGAAGCCCGCGCTGGTCGCGGCCTTCAGGAAGTTGTCGCCGCGCGACCAGCTGCGCAACCCGGTGATGTTCGTGGTCTACGTGGGCAGCATCCTGACCACTATCCTTTTCCTGAAGGCAATGGCCGCGCCGGCAGCAACCCCGGGTGGAGAATCCGCGGGCTTCATTCTGGCGGTGTCGGTGTGGCTGTGGTTCACGGTGCTGTTCGCGAACTTCGCCGAGGCACTTGCCGAAGGCCGGAGCAAGCAACAGGCGGAGGCGCTGCGCGGTCTGAAGACCACGGTCACCGCACGTGTGCTGAAGGACGGCAAGCGTGGAGGTGCCACCGAAGCGCGCCCCGCGACGGCGCTGCGCCGCGGTGACGTGGTGCTGGTGCAGGCCGGCGAGATGATCCCCGGCGACGGCGAAGTGATCGACGGCGTGGCCTCGGTCGACGAAAGCGCCATCACCGGCGAATCAGCGCCGGTGATCCGCGAGTCGGGCGGCGACTTCTCGTCGGTGACCGGCGGTACGCGCGTGCTGTCCGACTGGATCGTGGCCCGCATCACGACCAACCCGGGCGAGAGTTTCATCGACCGCATGATCACGATGGTTGAAGGCGCCAAGCGGCAAAAGACACCGAACGAACTTGCCCTGACGATCCTGCTGGTCGGGCTGACCATCGTGCTGTTGCTGGCCACGGCCACGCTGCAGCCGTTCTCGCTCTACAGCGTCCTGGTGACGAAGGCTGGCGTGCCGGTCACGATCACGGTACTGGTGGCCCTGCTGGTTTGCCTGATTCCCACCACGATCGGCGGGCTGCTGTCAGCCATTGGCGTGGCGGGCATGAGCCGCATGATGGAAGCCAACGTGATTGCCACCTCGGGCCGTGCTGTCGAAGCCGCCGGTGACGTGGACGTGCTGCTGCTCGACAAGACCGGCACCATTACCCACGGCAACCGCCAGGCATCGCGCTTCATCCCGGCCCCGGGCGTGTCGCAGCTGCAACTCGCGGAAGCGGCATGGCTGTCGTCGCTGGCCGACGAGACGCCGGAAGGCCGCAGCATTATCACGCTGGCACGCCATCTGCCGGGGCTGACGGCGCCGGTGATGGCAAGCCAGAAGCCGGAATTCGTGCCGTTCAGCGCCCAGACCCGCATGAGCGGTGTTGACCTGAGCGATGGCGGCGGCGAGCGTCACGTGCGCAAGGGTGCGGCCGATGCCGTGCGCCGCTACGTCACGGAACGCGCCGGCAAGTTCCCCGATGCGGTCTTGCAAGCCGTGGATGAGGTCGCCCGCGTCGGCAGCACGCCGCTGGTGGTAGCCGACGCCAACGGCGATTCGGTGCGCGTTCTTGGCGTGATCGAACTGAAAGACATTGTCAAGACCGGCATTCGCGATCGCTTCGGCGAACTGCGCAAGATGGGCATCAAGACCGTGATGATCACCGGCGACAACCGGCTGACTGCGGCTTCGATTGCGGCGGAAGCCGGCGTTGACGACTTCCTGGCCGAAGCCACGCCGGAAGCCAAGCTCAAGCTGATCCGCCAGTACCAGGCCGATGGCCGGCTGGTCGCGATGACCGGCGACGGCACCAACGACGCCCCGGCACTCGCCCAGGCCGACGTGGCCGTGGCGATGAACAGCGGCACGCAGGCGGCCAAGGAAGCCGGCAACATGGTGGACCTGGACAGCAACCCGACCAAGCTGATCGAGATCGTCGAGATCGGCAAGCAGATGCTGATGACGCGCGGCTCGCTGACGACCTTCAGCGTGGCCAACGACATCGCCAAGTACTTCGCGATCATCCCGGCGGCGTTTGCCACCACCTATCCGCAGCTCAACCTGCTCAATGTGATGGGGCTCGCCACGCCGGCGTCGGCCATCATGTCGGCAGTGATCTTCAACGCGCTCATCATCGTCGTGCTGATCCCGCTTGCACTCAAGGGCGTGGTCTACCGGCCGCTGGGCGCGGCGGTGCTGCTGCGCCGCAACCTGCTGGTCTACGGTCTGGGCGGCATCCTGGTCCCGTTTGTTGGCATCAAACTGATCGACATGATCCTGGCCCTCTTTGGCTGGGTCTGATTTTCTCCTACGAATCGGAGCATTCATGAATACGCAAGTGCAGTCCCGCCAGCCGTCGCCGGCCCCCGTGCAAGGTGGCTTGTTGCGGCCAATGATGGTGGTGTTCGTTGGTCTTTCGCTGGTGACCGGGCTGCTGTATCCCGGCGTGATCACGGCAATCTCAAAAGCTGTGTTCCCGCATCAGGCCGGCGGCTCGCTCATTGAGAAGGATGGCAAGACAGTTGGCTCGGAACTGATCGGCCAGCCGTTCTCCGACCCGAAGTACTTCTGGGGCCGCCTGTCGGCCACGGCGCCAATGTCGTATAACGCCGCGGCTTCGGTGGGATCCAACCTGGGCCCCACCAATCCGGCGCTGACCGACGCCGCACGCGCGCGCATCGACGCGCTGCACGCCGCCGATCCGGACAACCAGGCCCCCGTGCCGGTGGACCTGGTCACGGCATCCGGCAGCGGGCTCGACCCGCACATCAGCCCTGCGGCCGCAGCGTACCAGGCGGCGCGCGTCGCGCGCGTCAGGGGGTTTCCGATCGAGCAGGTGAAGCAATTGATTGCGGCGAATACGGAAACGCCGCTAATGTCGGTCCTGGGCGACCCGGGAATCAACGTCCTGAAGTTGAACCTTGGATTGGATGCCATTGCACGGAAGTAACCCAGTGCCGGGACGCGGATGCGAAGCAGAACTGGTTAGCCAATGCCAGGATAGAGGGTGAGCCGACCGATGCCTGATGTCGAACTACGCGAAGCCGGCGCGCGCCCCGACCCCGATGCCCTGCTCCAGATGGTGCAGGAGGAAGGCGCTCGCGCCTCGCGCGGCAAGCTCAGGGTCTACTTTGGCGCTTCCGCCGGGGTCGGCAAGACCTTCGCCATGCTCACCGCAGCGCGGGCGGCGTCCGCGCAGGGCACCGATGTCGTCATCGGCATCGTGGAGACCCACGGCCGCGCGGAGACCGAAGCGCTGATCGCCGGTATCGAGCGCTTGCCAATGAAGGACGTGCCGTACCGCGAGCGGGTTCTGCAGGAGTTCGACCTGGACGCGGCGCTGGTCCGGCGACCGGCCCTGATCCTGGTTGACGAACTGGCCCATTCCAACGCACCGGGCAGCCGCCATCCCAAGCGGTGGCAGGATATCCAGGAACTGCAGGCCGCCGGGATCGACGTCTGGACCACGGTCAATGTGCAGCATCTGGACAGCCTGAACGAGGCGGTGGGCGGCATCACCGGCATCCGCGTCTGGGAAACCGTGCCGGACGTTGTCTTCGACAGCGCCGACGAAGTCGTGCTGGTGGACCTGCCGGCCGACGAGCTGCTGCGCCGGTTGAAGGAAGGCAAGGTCTATCTGCCGGAGCAGGCGCGACATGCGGCTCGCAATTTTTTTCGGAAAGGCAACCTGATCGCCCTGCGCGAGCTGGCGCTGCGCCGGACCGCCGACCGCGTGGACTCCGATGTCCGGGCATGGCGTCAGTCCGAAGCCGTGCAAGGCGTGTGGCGGACCCGGGAGGCCGTGCTGGCTTGCATTGGCAGTGGTGACGATGCCGAGCAGGTCGTCAGAAGTGCGCGCCGGCTTGCCGGCCAGCTCGACTGCGACTGGCATGTGGTGACCATCGCCACACCCAGGCTGGCACCCCCATCCGATTTCGCAAAGACGCGCCTGCAGACGGCCATGCGTCTCGCAGAGGAGTTGGGCGCACGCACTGAGACCCTGGCGGGCAACGACATGGTCCAGGCAATCGTGGGGTACGTGCGCCGCCACAACCTGACCAAGGTAGTCATCGGCCGGGCGCCGGCAGACTGGCGCCGCGGGGGCGCCTCCCTTGCTGAACGGGCCCGCGCCCTTCTCGGCCTGGCCTTGACGCCATTTGTGAACTCGCCGGCGTGGCTGTTCGGCCGCCGCAGTTTTGCCGATGCGCTGGCGATCGGGTGTCCGGAAATCGACATCATCCGCGTGGCGGCAGACACGACGCGGGTCGATCTTCGCCCGCGCCATGGCACTGAGGAGCCAGACGCCCCCGCGCCAGGCGACGGGGCCACGCGCAGAGACCATTTGTGGGCAGTGGTATGGTGTGCCGGTGCCACGGCGCTGTCGGCCCTGGCGTTTCCATGGTTCGACGTCGTCAACATTGCCATGCTGTTTCTGGCGGCGGTGGTCGGCGTCGCGCTTCGTCATGGCCGCGGACCGGCGGCGCTGGCTTCGGTGTTGGCCGTTGCCGCTTTCGACTTCTTCTTCGTACCGCCGCGGCTGTCGTTCGCCGTCAGCGATGTGCAGTATTTGCTCACGTTCCTGGTGCTGCTATCCGTGGGGCTGGTCATCGGGCAACTGACGGCCGGTTTGCGCGAACAGGCGCAGGTGGCGGTGCAGCGCGAGAACGATGCTCGCACGCTGTACGAACTGGCCCGGGAACTCTCCGCGGCGCTGATGCCGGACCAGATTATTTCGATCGCCAGCCGTTTCCTGCGTGCTGCCTTCGATGCCAATTCAGCCTTCTTCCTGGTTTCCCCGGAGGGCCGCTTGCTGCCGCCCGTGTCTGATGTCGAGCAGCATGACACCGGGGCGCGAACCGACTCGATCGACCGTGTACTGGCAGAGTGGGTATTCGATCACGGCCAGCCGGCCGGCACCGGCACGCATACCTTGCCAGGCAGCACCGTGCTGTATCTGCCATTGAAGGCGCCGATGCAAACCCGTGGCGTGCTGGCGGTCGAGCCTGCGGTGTCGCGCGCCTTTGCGCAACCTGCGCTACGGCGCCAGGTCGATGTGTTCTGCACGCTGATCGCGATCGCCATCGAGCGCTTGCATTACGTCGAAGTGGCGCAGCAGGCCTTGCTGTCGATGGAGTCAGAGCGCCTGCGCAGCTCATTGCTGGCCGCTGTCTCCCATGACCTGCGAACCCCGCTGACAAGCCTGATCGGCATGGCGGAAACCATGCAGCGTAGCGATCTCGGGCTGGCGCCGTCACTGGCCGAGACCGTGGCCGCCATGCTGGAACAGGCCAAACGCATGCGGACCATGGTGGTGAATCTGCTGGACATGGCCAAGCTTCAGGGCCGGGAAGTCCGGATGAGCAAGGAATGGCAATCGGTGGAGGAACTCGTTGGCGCCAGCCTGGCTGCCATGCGCGAGGCGCTCGAGCACCACCGCGTGGTTGTCGCCGACTTGTCCAGGGTACCCCTGGTCGAATGCGACGCCGTGCTGATCGAGCGCGTGCTGTGCAACCTGCTGGAAAATGCCGCCAAATACACGCCTGCCGGCACAGAGATCCGGCTTTCGGCCGCGGCTGTCGACGGCGAGATCAGAATTGCGGTAGAGGATGATGGCCCGGGCGTGCCCAAGGGCAAGGAACGGCAGATCTTCGAGAAATTCACGCGCGGTGAGCGCGAATCCGCGACCGCGGGCGTCGGCCTGGGCCTCGCCGTATGCGAGGCAATCGTGCAAGCCCATGGGGGGCGCATCTGGGTGGAACCCGCGCAACGGCCAGACCGGCCCGGCGGCCAGGCAGGCGCGCGCTTCCTGGTAGCGTTGCCGCGTGGAAATCCGCCAGCGGTGGAGCCGGAGCAGACTGATGCCATTTGATTTTTCCCCGACAGTCTTGCTGGTTGAGGATGAGCCGCATATCCGGCGCTTTGTCCGCTCGACGCTGGAGTCCGAAGGCTGCATGGTGCACGAGGCAGAATCGCTCAAGCGCGGACTGATCGAGGCGGGCACCCGGCAACCGGACCTCGTCATTCTCGACCTGGGCTTGCCGGACGGAGACGGGGTGCAATTGATCAGCGAGATCCGTACGTGGACTGACGTACCGGTGCTGGTCCTGTCGGCACGCAGTGGAGAGGCCGACAAGATCGGTGCGCTGGATGCCGGCGCGGATGACTACCTGACCAAGCCCTTTGGCGTCGGCGAACTGGTCGCGCGCCTGCGCGTGCTGCTGCGCCGGCATGCCAGGGCCAACGCCCAGGGCTCCCACCAGATCCTGTTCGGCGACGTGCAGGTTGACCTGGCCAGCCGCGTCGTCACCCGCTCGGGACAGGCCGTGCATCTGACGCCGATCGAGTATCGTCTCCTGGCGGTCCTGATCGCGCACCGCGGCAAGGTGATGACGCACCGGGAATTGCTGCGGGAGGTGTGGGGCCCCTCTCAGGCCGAAAGCAGCCAGTACCTGCGCGTCTATATGGGACATCTGCGGCACAAGCTCGAAGCAGACCCGGCGCGGCCCGCTTACCTGCTGACGGAAATCGGGCTGGGCTACCGCTTTGCCGGATAACGCTGAAAACCAAGCGCATTGATTGGATTTGTACGCGGGCGCTGCGGCTTTTGATACCGTTTTTACGCGTCAGGCCATATCGTGGCGAGGCTCCCTGCAACGGGGATTCCTTCAACTTTCGTCACAACAACAATGACTGACCTGCGCCATACCGCGGCCGCGCTGCTCGCCTGTTCCGCATCTTCCATCCTCATCTTCGCTGCCATGCCGGCCATGGCGCAATCCCAGCCTGACGCCGAGGCGCCTGCAGCGGCTCCGGCCACTGCCGCAGCCGGGCCGGCATCGCCGCATACGTTCACTGCCAACGTGTCGCTGGTCTCGGACTACCGTTACCGCGGCATCAGCCAGACCAACCTGCGGCCCGCGATCCAGGGGGGCTTTGACTATGCGCACGAAAGCGGCTTCTACGTGGGCAACTGGAACTCCAGCATCAGCTGGCTCGAGGATGCCAACCCGGCGGTGTCGGCGCCGGTCGAAATGGATTTCTACGGCGGCTTCAAGAACACCTTCAAGGTTGCCGGCACCGAATTCAACTATGACGTGGGCGTGCTCCAGTACTACTACCCGGGCGGCTACAACAACCCGCGTCCCTACACCACGGAACTGTATGCCGGTATCGGCTGGGGCCCGGTATTCCTGAAGTACTCGCATGCCGTGACCAACCTGTTCGGCTTCAACGACAGCAAGAACAGCTACTACGTCGACCTGACGGCCAACGTGCCGCTGAACTTCTGGCACCTGACCCTGAACGCGCACGTGGGCTACCAGGGCGTGACGCACTTCAGCGACGCCTCGTACACAGACTGGAAGATCGGACTGACCAAGGACCTGGGCAAGGGCTTTGCGCTGGCGGTGGCCTACGTGGACACCAACGCCAAGGAATCGGCCTACACCAGTGCCAACCGGGGCCGCTATCTGGGCAAGGCTGCGGCCTGGGCTTCGCTGACGAAGACGTTCTGAGCGCGAGCGCTTTGCCAGCGTCGCTGGTTTTGATGCGGATTTAACGCCAAAGCCCAACATCCTTGCATCAAATTTAGACGGCGCTGGCTAGCATAAAGCCATGTCCAACACGCGACCCGCTACCGCGCGGGTCCATCCAATCATGCGACAGTCAAGCCTGGCCGTTGATACCGTTCCCCGACGTACCGCCCTGCGCAGCAGCAAGGCCACCATGCCCGCGCTGCGCGCGGTCCCCCAGCCGGCACCGGTCTGGATCCGCATGCGTCTCGCGGTGGCATCCACCGAGGTGTTCGGCCTGCGCCAGACCATGTGCAGGGCGCTCGGTGAACTGGCCCGCGTCTATGTGGTGAATGTGGACTACCGGCACGGCGAAACCACGCTGCACGTGGAGATCGCGCGCACGGACCGCGACGCGGCCATGCATGCCATCATGACGGCATTTCCGGCGGCGGAGTTCGGCGTCACTACAGCCCTGGGAGACGGCTATGTGGCGCACTGAGGAAGAGAGCTTCTCCGGTGCCGCCGTTCACGCCTGCACCAGTATCGCAGCGATTTCCCGCCAGTCGCCATGGGGCATCTGGGTGCCCATGGTCACGCCGATGCGTGCCGGCTCGCTGGACCTGCCGGGGGCCGCCAGGCTGGCTGAGCGCTACCTCGAGGCTGGCGTGAACGGCCTGATCATATTGGGCACGACCGGCGAGGGAAGCCTGCTCTCCACGCACGAGCGGCAAGTCTTCACGGCGGCAGTGCTCGAGGCCGTCCATGGCGAGCTGCCGGTGATGGCTGGCGTCGGAGCGGTCGATACCCGCGCGGTGTGCGCGCAAGTTGCCGAACTGGACGCCTTTGATCTTGCCGGCTACCTGGTGCCGCCGCCCTGCTACCTGCGGCCCTCCGATGAGGGCATCGTGTGGCATTTCAATGAGGTGGCGCGCGCAACCGAACGCCCCCTGATGCTGTACAACGTGCCGAAGCGAACTGGCTGTGCGATGTCGCCGGCGCTCATCCGATCGCTGCTTGCGCACCCGCAGATCTCGGCGGTCAAGGAGTGTGACGCCGGCAATCTCCGGGCACTTGTCAACGATCCGCATGTCACCGTGCTGTGCGGTGAGGACGCGGCCCTGTTGGATCACCTGCTTGCAGGTGGCGCCGGCGTGATCGCCGCGTCCTCGCATATTCGTCCGGACCTGTTCGTGCGCCTGCTGCATCTGGCGCAGACAGGCCGCTTGCGCGCGGCCCGCGCCTTGTTCGCCAAGCTCGCGCCGTTGATCTCGCTCATGTTCGCCGAGCCGAATCCGGCACCGGTGAAAGCTGCGCTGGCGCTATCCGGCGTGATTTCCCCGGAAACCCGACTGCCATTGCAGCGGGCAAGTCCCGCGTTGGTCCAGAGGCTGGAAGAGGCCATGGCTCTTCTTCCTCCGCTTTCCGCGGCGCGGGATGAGCATCTGGCGGCATAAAGGGCTAGCCATCCTTGCCTTTCGGCCTCTCCGGCGGCATCGCGTCGCGGCCAGCGCCTGATATGTGTTTGTCTGGCCAACAGCGTCATGAAATGAGTTGGCCCGCGCCCAACACATAGTCTGCCTGACGGGGATCGGAAAGTGCCGGCATTCCATGAAAAACCTTTGTTTTTCAAGAAGTTATGGATCTTATTGCAGCACCCTCCCGGGTCTGGCACGCCCCATGCTCTATACCCTTCGAGCGCAACAACGTGCTCCCCCAACCGAACCCAAGGAGACTTACCATGCAATCGACCCTCATGATCAAGGACCTGCCGCTCGACCAGGAACTGGACGGAAAGACCATGTCCGCCGTGCGCGGCGGCCACGCCGTCTCTGTTGTCGGCGGCAACGCCCAGAACGTCGTCGGCGGCGGCGGCTTTGCCAGCCCGACCATCGGCTTGCAGGTCGGCGCGACCGTGAACACGATCGACGCCAGCTCGCACCTCAGCCTGAAGATCCCCACCCTGCAGAACTTCGGCAACGGCACCCAGGTGGCCACGCTGTAACAACGCTGCATGCGGGAGGCCCGCCGAGGCGGGACTCCCCTTCAACCGAATCCCCAAGGAGACTTACCATGCAATCGACCCTCATGATCAAGGACCTGCCGTTCGACCAGGAACTGGACGGCAAGACCATGTCCGCTGTGCGCGGTGGCAGCGCCTACTCGCTTGTCGGCGGCAACTATCAGAACGTCGTCGGCGGCGGCGGCTTTGCCAGCCCGACCATCGGCTTGCAGGTCGGGCCGACCGTGAACACGATCGACGCCAGCTCGCACCTCAGCCTGAAGATGCCCACCATGCAGAACTTCGGCAACGGCACCCAGGTGGCTGCGCTGTAACGGGACCGAGGTGCGTCGCCCCCGCTTCAACGGGTGGCGACGCAACTTGGAGTCCGCAGCGGAAGATACAACCTACGGTATTCCAGTCCGGAGCCCGTAGCACTTGCCGGCCTTGGCAAGCACTCGACAGGTTTTCAGCAGTCTGAACCCGCCCTATTCTGGGCGGTTTTTTTTCTTCGCCGGACCTTGGGGCCGCGCTTCGAGCGCGGCCATTTGCGTGCCATCACGGCGGCGGCCATCTCGCATCAGTGGCGCGCTCGCCGGCCACCAGGCCGCACAAATCGCGCGCGTCCAGGCAGAGAGCTGACCCACCGAAGCCCGGTGTCATTGGCTTCAAGGCGGCTTGGCTCGACGCAGTCAGTTCTCGGGGGCAACTGTATTCGTTGGACCAACAGTGCCGTGAAATGAGTTGGCCTACGCCCAACACCAACCCTGACAAATTTTCGCCCGACGGATCTCAGAAGGCACCAAGATTCCATGAAAAATCCTTTATTTTCAATATGTTAGTCAGCTAACTGCAGCGCCCTCCCGGGCCTGGCACGGCCCATGCTCTATACCCTTCGAGCGCAACAAACGTGCTCCCCCAACCGAACCCCAGGAGACTCACCATGCAATCGACCCTCATGATCAAGGATCTGCCGCTCGACCAGGAACTCGACGGCAAGACCATGTCCGCTGTGCGCGGCGGCCACGCCTTCTCTCTTGTCGGCGGCAACTTTCAGAACGTCATCGGCGGCGGCGGCTTTGCCAGCCCGACCATCGGCGTGCAGATCGGGCCGATCGTGAACACCATCGACGCGAGCACACACCTCAACCTGAAGCTTCCCACCCTGCAGAACTTTGGCAACGGCACCCAGATGGTCGCGCTGTAACGCTGCATGCGGGAGTCCCGCCGACGCGGGACTCTCCTCAACCGAACCCCCAAGGAGACTCACCATGCAATCGACCCTCATGATCAAGGACCTGCCGCTGGACCAGGAACTCGACGGCAAGACCATGTCCGCTGTGCGCGGCGGCCACGCCTACTCTGTTGTCGGCGGCAACGCCCAGAACGTCGTCGGCGGCGGCGGCTTTGCCAGCCCAACCATCGGCCTGCAGGTCGGGCCGACCGTGAACACGATCGATGCGAGCACGCACCTCAGCTTGAAGATCCCCACCCTGCAGAACTTCGGCAACGGCACCCAGGTGGCCACGCTGTAACAACGCTGCATGCGGGAGGCCCGCCGAGGCGGGACTCCCCTCAACCGAACCCCCAAGGAGACTTACCATGCAATCGACCCTCATGATCAAGGACCTGCCGTTCGACCAGGAACTGGACGGCAAGACCATGTCCGCTGTGCGCGGTGGCAGCGCCTACTCGCTTGTCGGCGGCAACTATCAGAACGTCGTCGGCGGCGGCGGCTTTGCCAGCCCGACCATCGGCTTGCAGGTCGGGCCGACCGTGAACACGATCGACGCCAGCTCGCACCTCAGCCTGAAGATCCCCACCATGCAGAACTTCGGCAACGGCACCCAGGTGGCCACGCTGTAACAACGCTGCATGCGGGAGGCCCGCCGAGGCGGGACT
>NZ_JBYSYC010000021.1:0-136245 GCF_058782875.1 Cupriavidus sp. FW305-F7
CGCCGAAAGGACGCCGACGGCGTCCGCGCTATCCTTCTCCGGCCTAAAGGCCGAGGCTTGCCGCGCACCTGGTCAAGCGGCGGAGCTCCTTCCGTCAACGGGTAGTGCTATCGGTCAGCGCGTCGCAGCTGCGCTCGCAGGCCTGCCCTGCGATGCGGGCAGAAGTCAGGGACTGGCGCATCAATCCTTGTTACGGTCTCTGCCGCGACCGTTGCCACCGTCGGCATCACGATTCCGCCCACGGTCATCACCGCGGTTACCGCCACGGTCATTGCCCCGGTCCTCGCCACGCTCGCCTCGCCGGTCCCGGCCGCGATTCTCCGCGCGCACATCGCCGCGATTCCATCCACGCTTCTCGCCGCGGTTTTCACCTTGATCTCCGCCACGGTTCCAGCCGCGGTTATCACGATCGCTCCAATCACGGCCCCTGTTTCGCTTCTCGTCCCGGTCCCAGCCCCGATCCCAGTCACCGCCCCACTTTCGGTTGCCGCCGTAGTACCTCGCGCCGTCCCAATCGGAGTAACCGCCGCCGTAAATGGGACGCGAGTAGCCGCCGTGGTAGTAGCCGTCATCATAGGGAGCGATGGCGCAGCCGGTGAGAAGTGCTGCCGTGGCTACGGTGAGCACAAATAGGGATTTCATGGTGACCTGCGCTTGCAGTTGGCGAATTTGCCGCAAGGATACCGACGGGCACCTCCCCCGGTTGTAAGAAATGGTGTCCCACAGCGCGGGGGCGGAGCTAGCTGTAGTCGTCAACCCGCGCCGATGACGGCAGCACCGGTCGCCAGCGTGCCTGAGATGGCGAGCCAGTCGGCGAAGGAATCGAAGCGATTTGGGGTAGCCGCATGGGGCTACAAGCCGGTCTTGGTGTTCTCGACGCAAGCCTTTGCGTAAGCGATTGCTTCGGTCATTGCCTCGTCCTCGCTATTGAACGAGGCTTTGATCTTGTGCCGCAAGCCTGGGACAAACTCGTTCGCGTGATCGATTCTTCGCTCGAACAATACCGATGCATCCCAGGTCCCGGATTTGGACTTCCAGACCGTGCAGTGGCAGTAGTACTCCCCTTCTTCGACCCAGGCATGGCTCGACATGGCGACCTCCCATCGTTTCGAGGAATCCTAGCATGACAAAAGACGCCTCATCCGGCATCAACTGCGGCGGCGCATAGGCTGCCAATCCGTAGGTCTGGGGGTCGATTTCAGAGGGGTTCAGCCGTGATCATCTACCCACGCTTTCGCCCAGGCAATGCCGGCTGCCGCAGCACGCTCAAACGAGGGGTAGTACCCCAAGGGATCCGATCCTTCCTCGATGCGGCCGTCCTTCTCAACTGCACCGGATGCCTCGAAGGATCCGTCGCCAAGCTGCTTGGCAAAGCCGCGGACGATGTAGCCCTGGTAGCTTTCGATTGTCATGACGACCTCCGATTCAGATAGGAAAATCGTAGCATGAAGACACCGGTCAACCCGCAGTGCGCGCTGTGCATCAAGCGCGCCGGACGATACGTGTCCTGACGGAAATGGGGTTCACACGCTGCAGGGAAGCTACACTGGCAAGCTCGGGCTCTATCTAACTCACGCTTGGAGGAACCACGATGGCAAAGCTGATGGTGCTATACAAGAAGCCTGCGGACACGGCGGCGTTTGATTCCTATTACTTCTCGACCCATGTTCCGATCGCCAAGAAGATCGCCGGCCTGCGAAGCTACGAGGTCAGCAGCGGCCCGGTTGCAAGCCCAGCCGGCGATTCGCCGATTCACCTGGTTGCGGTGCTGAGCTTCGATTCGCTGGCGGCTCTCCGGCAGGCAATGGCTTCGCCTGAGGGCGCCGCCGCAGCAGCTGACCTGGCCAATTTTGCCCAGGCCGGCGTTGACATGCTGATATTCGACACGAAGGAAGTTTAGGTCGGCGCTTCGCGGCCCCACTGCGGCACAGAGGAGGCGAGAGATCGGCGGCGGTGCAAAGCACATGGCCGCCTCCAGCGCTCCACCTCTTCTGGCTTTCCAGGAGCCAAAGCCGACTTAATTTGCAGCCGCCTTTGAGGCCTGTGCCGCACGACGTTGCATGCCTTTCGAGGCCACCTGCGCAGCAGTATTGAAGCTGCTCTCGGCCACTTGCACGGCCTGCTTTGCCGTCGTTTGCATCGACTCATAGAGCGTAGTGGTCGCGTTGACTGCCTCCTGCCAGGCAGCCAATGGCGCCGCCGCCGTGCCGGCTGGCGTTTGGCTCACCACGCTTCCAAGGAAGTCTTGCAGACCCTGCTTGCCTGCCGTGTATTGGACCTCGGCGACCTTCTCGAACTCCGCCCGGGTGGCGGCGAGGATGTCGTACAGTTGACGGCGATACGCCAAGACATTGTCGGCTGCGGGTTGAAATAGCTCGATTTGCAATTCGACCAGTTCTTGCGGGTCCTTGGCTGAGAGCGCTTTCCTGGCGCCTTCTCGTGAATCAGCCAGCGCCGTCTTCATCGTTTGCAGATTCAGCTCCAGCAGTTTTTCGAAGCCCTCAAAGGCCTTGCCGGTCAGCCCGGTCAGGGCTTCAATGCCTGCCATCTGGACCTTCATGAATTGCTCGGGGGACCACTGAGTCATCTTGCGTCTCCTAAGTACGACCCGCCACCTGAGCCATCCGATGAGAGCTCCGACGGGACGTGAATCGATTGGAAAACGATGGCTGCATTGTGACCCTGGCAGGCCACGCCGATCAGCCGAAAGCGCGCCAACGTCCGCAGTCACTACCAGCTAAAGCAATACGCTCATAAGCAGGCCTGGCGAGCCTGACCTTCCCTTGCGCGAACTCGGCCGAGGGATTTCAGAAAAGCGTAGCCCTGGATTGTCACCTGAGGGCGGCTTTGGTTTGGCCCAAGGCGCTCAAGCGTAACCAGTTGATACGCGAGCAGCGTATCCATATCCGCGCGGTCCAGCTCCGTTGGGTCGGAGCTGCCGCTTACCAGCACAAGCGTGGCGAATTCATGATGACTCAGCACAGTCGTCTCCCAAGCTGTAGGTTTACTTTTGCTACGGGACTTCACTACCGTCCGTGACAGCCGGCCTGGTTTGCACAGGCCGCTTGTTTCGCCTCGGACGCGAGGTTCTGGCTGGCGGGTGCTTGTTCTCGCACCCGGAACGTTCATCTTAGTTGCTCGCCACCTTGTGTTCAATATGATTGGAAGCATGTCTGACGTAATCCCCAGTATTTTCTCCATTGCCAAAACGTGCGCAGGGGAAGCTCGACGAATATCGCAACGTGATATGCATCCAGGTTCAGGAGCATTCATTCGCCGACCGGCCGGACGGCTTGCATTAGCACCACTCGGCGAGGTCCGCTACCAATATGCCGCTGCTGGGGAAAGGCATTGAGCTTCAGGCCGAATGAGGACCACTCTGTGTCAAAAAAAAACCCGCGTCGCCGGAGCGGTTGCGCGGGTGGTGGTAGCAGGACTACAGGGCGATTCTATATTGACTTAGATTTTTCTTACGTCAGAATTAAGCAGGATCTTGACTCCAAATCTGAAGCCAAGAGTCATGAGCGGGGCGACGTGGCGTTGAGTTCAGTAGCACGTTGAAGCAGGCCGGCGACCCCCGCGCGGGAAGGTGTGAGTGGAGGCAGAAATGACAACGGCTCGGGCTGGAACCAAAGGGGAAGCTATCAGGCTCCTGGAGGCAGAGGGGGTCGCGCTGGTCGAGCTCGACTATGAGTCAGGCTGGCAGGATGCCATTGAGCTCGGGCGCCTGGGTAATAAGGTAGGGATACGGGTGGAGTATCGCGGACACGAAAGCATCGCCGTGAAGTCCCTCGCGGCGCTCATTGCCGGCCTCAGCCGGCCGAAGGTGTCCTTCCGGCAACGGAACCTTTACTGCCAGTTTGCATTGGACCAGCTGGCAGCCAACGAGTTGGTGGCCCTGGAGACAAAGGCCATGAAGGCTGGCGACTACATCCTGGCCGGACACCTGTTGCGGGACGTCGATGCCGTCTGGACTGAGTAAGCCTGGATCGGGGGGATTTCCTCGGATTCGGCGCTCGGAAATTTGCGCACCCCGCCCGTATCGCGACTCGCCCGCCTCATCTTCAGCGCTCTCACCCAGAGGTTAACCCGCAGATACTGCCCGCCCTCCTCTTCGGTATGCTAGGGGTTCGGCGCGCCGTATCGCGTTCAACCATATTCTGGCGACGGGGCGATTCTGGGGCGGGACTTCTCAGCACGCAACCTGTGTGCACTAAATGTCGAGGACGAGATGGCGACTGGCATCGTGAAGTGGTTTAACAGTGAAAAGGGTTATGGGTTCATCACGCCGGATGATGGCGGCAAGGACTTGTTTGCCCACCACAGCGAAATCCAGGGCACCGGGTTCAAATCGCTGGAGGAAGGCGCGAGGGTGGAATTTGAAGTCACGCAAGGTCAGAAAGGCCCACAAGCGTCACAGATTCGCCCGCTATAGTCGCCCTGCGCCGCCTGACGGCCTGAATTGACAAAGCCCTCCACGAATTGCGAAGGGCTTTTCTGCTTTCCGGCTCGTGGCGACCCCATCCTGGGGATCGCTATTTCCTGCGCCAATATCGACTGACAACAGCATTCCGGGCTCAGCGCGACAGGTCTCGGGCTCATGGCGACGGAGGTAGTCGACCACCGTTGCGAGTTTCAAACGGAGCCGCTTGCCGCCCCGTGTAAACTCCTGCATCGGCGGATCGCCAACCATCCCCTATTGAGGAAGAACATGACTCGACAATCACTTCGTACGCTGTGCCTGACCCTGCTGCTAGCCGCTGCCACCACACCGGCGCTGGCCGATGACCTGAAGAACGCCGTGGGAGGCGGTCTGGGCGGTGCCGCGGGCGCGGCCGTCGGTGGCGCACTGGGCGGCAGCACGGGTGCCGTGATCGGCGGCGCGGTGGGCGGCGGTGCGGGCGGCGCGGTGACTGCCAACAAGAAGGAACGGACTGGCGCCGTCGTGGGTGGCGCGCTGGGCGGTGGCGCCGGCGCGGCGGCCGGCAATGCCCTGGGCGGCCGGACCGGCGGCATCGTCGGTGCCGCGGCCGGTGGTGCAGCGGGTTCGGCGCTGGGCGGCAATGTGTCGCGCAACAACTATGCCGATGACCACAGGAACGGCAATGTGTCGCGCAACAGCTATGGCGACGACAAGAACGGCAATCGGGGCAAGCACAAGGGCCAAAAGAAGCATCGTCACGACGACTGAGCGAGGCGACGCGCGATGGCGCCCGTCATTGGGGCATCTGTCCCATCGCGCGCTTGACCGCGTCGCGCGCCGGGTTCCGGACGGCCGCCGCTGCGGTCGACCGGCTCGGGTCGCGCTGCGTCGGCGGAAGCTGTGAAGGCGAATTTCGCGTCCGCCAGCGTCGGCGTCAAAACCTCCAGAACAGGAAGTGCCGATGCTGTTGCGCCTGGACCTTGCGAGGAGCCCTGGTCTCAGGGGTGAGCCGCGCGTCCGGATCGATCACCCGCGCACGCAGCGCCATATCGTAGAACGCGCCCACCATCGGCAGGGCGCTATGCGCGCCCTGGCCCCAGTCGTTGCCGAGCGTCACACGTCCATCGTCAAAACCCACCCACGCGCCCGCGACCAGTTGCGGATGCATCAGGATGAACCAGCCATCCGCGTTGTCCTGCGTGGTGCCCGTCTTGCCGGCCACGTCGGCGCGAATCCCGAAGCGCGTCCGGATACCTGCGCCGGTGCCCCGGATAACGACGTCGCGCATCACATCGACGAGCGTTTGCGCGGCGGCGGCGGGCAGTGCCTGCTCCGGCGCTGCGCTCGCAAATTCGGCGAGCACCTTGCCGTCGTGATCCTCGATGCGGGTAACCATGCGCGGCTCGACATAGGCGCCACGGTTCGCGATCGTGCTGTACGCCGATACCATTTCCTTGAGCGTGACCGGGCTCGTGCCGAGCGCGAGCGACGGCACCGCTTCGAGCGGACTGTCGCGCACGCCCATCGCGCGCGCAAGCCGTGCGACCTTCTCGGGGCGTTCCTTTTGCATGAGCTGAGCGGTGACGCGGTTGCGCGAATACACTAGCGCGTCGCGCAGCGTCATCGGTCGGTCGGTGGGCGGCGCCGCGTCGGTAGGCCGCCAGGTCGCCTGGCCGGCCAGTGGAATGGCGACGTTCCGGTCTACGATCGTATCGCTTGGCCGCGCGCCGTCCGCGAACGCCGCCCCGTAGACGAACGGCTTGAAAGTCGAACCCGGCTGGCGCCGGGCCTGCTGAACGTGATCGAACGGTGCGTCACTGAAGTCGCGACTACCGACCCATGCCTTGATATCGCCGTTGCGCGGATCGATCGCGACAAAACCCGCCTGGACCTGAGTCTTGCTCCGGCAGAGTGCGCGGACGAACGTCGGGTTGGTGCCGAGTTTCCTGAGCGCCGCCTGATCCGATTGACCAGCATCGCGTGCGGCGCGATAGTCGGGCGTTTGCCGGATGAACGTCCGGAACAGGTCGTTGCCAGGCCAACAGCCCGTGCGTTCGTTCCACGCCCCGTTCGCGATCCATTGCAGCTGGCTCGCCTGCCAGTCCATCGCCTGCACCGCCATCGCCTGCAGACGGTAATTCATGGTCGTGCGCACGACCAGCCCGTCGGCGTATATGTTGTAGCCATTGCGGCTGGCCCATGCGATCAGCCATTTGCGCAGCAGCGCGGAAAAATGCGGCGCCGCGCTTCGTGGCGCGGTCTGCAGTTCGAAATTGACGTTAAGCGGTTGCCGGCTCAACCAGGAGTAAGCATCGGGCTTGAGCTTGCCGTACTTGTTCATCTGCCCGAGCACCGTGTTTCGCCGCTCCAGTGCGCGCTCGGGATTCAGGACCGGGTTGTAGGTGCTGTTGGCCTTCAGCATGCCGACGAGTGTCGCGCTTTCGAGGATGTCGAGCTGATGCGCCGATTTGCCGAAGTAGGTGCGTGCGGCCATTTCCACGCCGTAGGCGTTATACAGGAACGGCACATTGTTCAGGTACGTCTCAAGGATCTGGTCCTTGCTGTACACGGCTTCGATCTTGAGCGCCGTGATCGCTTCCCTGATCTTGCGCGCGAGGGTCGGCGCGCGGCCGACTTCGTCGGGATACAGGTTGCGCGCGAGCTGCTGCGTGATCGTCGAGCCTCCCTGCCGGTCGCCAGAGAACGTATGCAGCGCGGCCGACGCGGTACGCAGCCAGTCGATCCCGTAATGCTCATAAAAGCGGCGATCTTCGGTGGCGACCAATGCAGCCACCATGTGCGGCGAGATCTGCCCGAGCGATACCCACTCGCGATTGACCGGTTTGAATTCGTCGATCACTCTGCCGTCGGCCGATACGATCAGCGCTGGGCGGTCGATGCGGGCTTTGCGGATGTCGCCGATGCCCGGCGTAAACGGCACGAGCGCCAGCACGTACAGCAGAAACAGCGCCGGCACTGCGGCGAGCGTCAGCATGATGCCGCGTCGCGTCGGGTGGCGAAGCCGGCGCAGCGCGCCGGGAAAGACGCGCCTGGCTATCGTGACGCTGGCAGCGGCCAGCGATTGGATGCGGATGAGCCACCGTGCGCAGTACTCACGACAAAACAATAGACAGCGGCGATTCACGGTGGCGGGACGCTTTGCGGAAAGAGCGGGATCGTACCAAAGCGGAAGGAAGCATCTGTTGTCAATACGGGGCTGCGCGGGCGGCATTAACAAACGATTACATTTGTTTCGTACGGCCAACGTGCGCTACCTGTGCTCCTGGCTTTGCGGCGGTCATTTTTGCGATCAATGCCGGCGGGCGGCGTATGGCATGCGAGCGCGCGTCGGCGATCCGAACGCCTGCGCTCGATCGCATAGCGAACTGAGGTAGTGAAGCAATCGCCTGACCTCTGACGCGCTTCAGCGGCCCATGCGGCGGTTGTAGCTGCGCGAAATGCGCGCCATCAACGCCGGATCAGGTGCAGCCATGCCGTCGAATTCCACCCGTACGAAGCCGTCTGCCTGCTGGTGAACTCCGGCCATCACCGTGCTGGTATCCAGACTGCCGACGACCACGCCATTGACCGGGTCCTCGACGCTGATCGCCAGGCCCTGGTCGCGCATTGCCTCGGCGGCTGCGGTGAAGGTGCGATCGAAGCTGGCCGGCCCCATGACGGTAAAGGCGCCTGTTCCGGCCGGCTCCAATGTACATGCCGAAAGCGCCAGCATGGCGCCGCAGACTATCAGTGAGAGTCGCATGATGATGACTCCTTCTGCCAGCCCCGGATCGAAAATGTACGCGTTGCGACTTCAGGCGAGTTTTCCACTCCCCGGTCGCTAAATTACAAGATTAGGCGACGTCGGCGCATAGACACAGCTTGCCAGGTGCGCGCCCGCACCCTGCGGACGCCGACCTGCTCACCTGACCGGCTGCCCGATCGCCGCCAATGCCAGCGCCAGCCTTGCCCCCACCTCGGCGTTGTGTTTTACGAGCGCGATGTTTGTCGCCAGGCTGCGTCCGCTCGTCAGCGCCTTGATGCGAGCCAGCAGGAAAGGCGTCACGGCCTTGCCGGTGATCCCCTGCGCCGTGGCCTCGGCGAGCGCCTGCTGAGTCAGCGCGTCGATCTCCCCGGACGTCATCGCTGCCGCTTGCGGCACCGGTGTGCTCAACACCACGCCGCCCGCCAGGCCCAAGTCCCACTTGGTGCGGATGAAGCGCGCCTGCTCCGCCGCGTTGTCCAGCCTGAAGTCAGCACGAAAGCCGCTGTCGCGCGTGTAGAACGCAGCAACATTGTCTTGCTCACAGCTGAGCACCGGCACGCCGTGTGTTTCCAGGTATTCCAGCGTGAGTCCGATGTCCAGGATGGACTTCGCCCCGGCACAGACCACCACCACCGAGGTCCTGGCCAGTTCCTGCAGGTCGGCCGAGATGTCAAAGGTCTCCTGCGCACCGCGGTGCACGCCTCCAATCCCGCCGGTGACGAAGACCTCAATGCCCGCCAGCGCGGCACATATCATCGTGCCGGCCACTGTCGTGGCGCCGAGCCCGCCACCGGCCAGCACGGCTGGCAGGTCGCGGCGGCTCACCTTGTGCACCCGGTCCGAGCGCCCGAGCAGTTCCAGTTCGTCGTCCGAAAGCCCGATGCGGATTCGTCCGCCAATCAGCGCGATCGTCGCAGGCTCGGCTCCCAGGTCGCGGATCAGCGCCTCCACTTCGCGCGCAGTGCGAACGTTCTCCGGGTAAGGCATGCCGTGGGCGATGATGGTCGATTCCAGCGCCACGAGCGGGCGGCCGGCAGCCTGTGCAGCGGCCACAGGCGCACTGAAGGTCAACCAGGAGCGGGCAAGGTCGGCAACCATGTCGATGCTTTCGATGGCGGGAGCCGCATAGTGTGCAGCACAAGGCTGGTCCATGAGGGGCAAGCGCGGGACCACCTCAAGGCACCAATGGTACAGCGAGCCCCGGGCCTGGAATATCGTTTCATAGCCGGGCGGGTGCTGCCGGAAACCTCACGCTAAGGTATGCTGCCGCTTTCGGATCGATTCTCTCCAGAGGGGCAAATGCGGCGCGTCGTCTTCAATCAGAAGGGTGGGGTCGGAAAATCGACCATTGTATGCAATCTCGCGGCGATCAGCGCCAGCGAGGGCTTGCGCACCCTGGTCATTGACCTCGATGCACAAGGTAACTCCACCCAGTACCTGCTTGGCGCGCAGGCCGCGGAGGCAAGTCCGACCGCGGCCAATTTTTTCGAGACCTCCCTGACCTACAACTTCAGGCCGGTGGAATTTACGTCCTTTGTCCACCCGACGCCGTTCGAGAACCTAGATGTGATGCCGGCGCATCCTGACCTGGATTCCCTCCACGGCAAGCTCGAGTCCCGCTACAAGATCTACAAGCTACGCGACGCCTTGCTCGAACTGGAGGCAGTCTATGACGCCATTTACATCGACACGCCACCGGCCCTGAATTTCTATACCCGCTCCGCACTGATCGCCGTGGAGCGCTGCCTGATCCCGTTCGATTGCGATGACTTCTCGCGCCGTGCCCTCTACACGCTGCTCGATAACGTGAAGGAAATCCAACAGGACCACAACGACGGGCTGCAGGTCGAGGGGATCGTGATCAACCAGTTCCAGCCGCGAGCCAGCCTGCCGCAGAAGCTCGTCGACGAACTGGTAAGCGAGGGCCTGCCGGTACTTGAATCGCGGCTGTCTGCATCGGTGAAGATCCGCGAATCGCATCAGCATGCCACCCCCATGATCCATCTGGATCCGCGCCACAAGCTTGCGCAGGAATACGTGGCGTTGCACCGCGAGCTGGCTGGTTGAAGACGAGACCCTCGCGCGAACCTAAACCGCAATTAAAACAAGTAGATAGGAAGGGATTTCGGGAGAAACCCCAGACGGCCCTGCGACAGCCTGAATGTGTCGGAGCCGGCTCGCGGATGTGGAGGCGTGCGATGCGTGGGATGGGCCATCCGGCTCACTCTTCCTCCCACCGCAACGCCCCCAGGCAAGCAACCAGCGCCGTCACCACATCATCGTCCACCGCCTGCCGCCGCCACATCACCCCCACCGGTGGCAGATCCCAGCTAAGCGCATGCGGCAACGCAGTCGCCCCCTTGGAATCGGCCAGTTCGCTGGCCACCGCCTTCGGCACGATGGTCGTTGCCGCCGGATGCTTGCGCATCAGCGTAGCCATGGTCTTGATCGAATAGGTCTCGACGATCGGCGTGGGCTGCGCCACCCCCGCCACCGCAAAGATGGTGTTGATGGTGCGCCGGATCGGCGTGTTGGGCGGTGGCAGTATCCAGTCGCGCTCGGCCAGCTGGCGCCAGTCGAGCGGGCCGCGCGCCAGCCGGGCCGCTGCCGCGGTGGGCACAACCAGCGCCGGTTCTTCGCGATACAGCGGCTGCTGCGCGATGTCCGCGCCCGGCGCATAGAAAGTGCGCGCCACCACGCAGTCCAGTTCGTGCTCGCGCAGTGCGCTGACCAGTTCGTCGGTGGTGCCTTCGCGTACCAGCACCGAGATCCGCGGTGTCTGGGCCAGGCCGAAGGTGCAGGCGGCGTCGAGCACGCTGCGGCTGATGTACGGAATCACGCCGATGCGCAGCCGGCCCGACAGCCCGGACTCGATCGCTGCCAGTTCGCGCCCCAGCGCATCGGCATCGGACAGCGTCAGCCTGGCATGCGCCAGCACCGCACGGCCGGTGGGCGTGGGCTCCAGTCCGCGCCGGGTGCGGGTGAACAGCGGCGCCATGAAGATGTCTTCAATCTCGCGCAGGGTCTTGGTGACGGCCGGCTGCGACAGGTTGAGCTCGGCAGCCACCCGCGACACCGAGCGCTGGCGCTCCAGCGCCAGCAGCAGCGGCAGGTGCCTGAGGCGCAGGCGGGACACCAGGTTGTGGACCAGCTTGTCGGGGGCGATAGACACGGGGCCTTCCTGCAATGGAGGAGCAAGTCGCATTACCGGATGGTAATACCACAATAACCAAAGAGGCACTGCTGGTTATTCGCCAATCCTATACTGGCTAGCATCACAGGAGCTGCAAGCCATGTTCACCACCCGTCCCGAGATCGTTGGCACCTTTGGCGTCGCCGCCTCCACGCACTGGCTGGCGACGCAGACCGCCATGGGCGTGCTCGAGCGCGGCGGCAACGCCTTCGACGCCGCTGTCGCCGCCGGCTTTGTGCTGCAGGTGGTCGAGCCTCACCTGAACGGCCCCGGCGGCGAAGTGCCGATCGTCTACTGGAACGAGCGCGAACGCGCCATGCGCACTGTCTGCGGCCAGGGCCCGGCCCCGGCGCTGGCCGATCCGGGCGCGCTGCGCGCCATGGGCCTGGACCTGGTGCCCGGCATCGGCCTGATACCTGCCGCCGTGCCCGGGGCCTTCGGTGCGTGGCTGACGATGCTGCGCGAGCACGGCACGTGGTCGCTGGCCGACGTGCTGGCGCCCGCCATCGGCTATGCCCGCGACGGCTTCCCGCTGGTGCCGCGCATCTCGCGCGCGATCCTGGCGGTGCAGGCACTGTTCCGCGACGAGTGGCAAAGCTCGGCACGGACGTGGCTGCCGGACGGCAAGGTGCCGCGCCCCGGCAGCCTGCATACGATGCCGGCGCTGGCCGCCACCTACACCCGCATCATCGAGGAGGCCCAGCGCCACAGCGACACCCGCACCGGCCAGATCGATGCGGCGCTGGACTGCTGGTACCGCGGCTTCGTCGCGCAGGAGATCGACGCGTACTGCCGCAATACGCCGGTGCGCGATACCACCGGCGACAAGCACACCGGCCTGCTGCGCTACGACGACATGGCCAGCTGGGCGCCGGAGATCGAGGCCCCGGTCACGCTGGACTTCGGCCGCTACACCGTGGCCAAGTGTGGCGTCTGGAGCCAGGGGCCGGTGTTCCTGCAGCAGCTGGGCATGCTGCGCCACGCCGCTCTGGAGCAGCACGCGCCAGACTCGCCGGAATTCGTGCACCGCATTGCCGAGGCCACCAAGCTGGCCATGGCCGACCGGCTGGCGTGGTATGGCGATCCGCATTTTGCGCCGAGCCCGCTGGCGGCGCTGCTCGACGATGGCTACCTGGCGGCGCGCGCGCAACGCATCGGCACACGTGCGGCGTTGTCGCTTGACCCGGGCATGGTGAACGGCATGGCACCGCGCCTGCCCGACCTGGCCGCGGCCGAGCGCACGCTGCAGCGCGCCGACGTGCGCTTCGGCGTGGGCGAGCCGACCTTTGCCGAACTGCCGCCGGTAGCTGAATGGGCCGAGCAAGAAATCTTTGTCGGCGATACCTGCCATATCGACGTGATCGACCGCCACGGCAATATGGTCGCGGCGACGCCGTCGGGCGGCTGGCTGTCGTCGAGCCCGACCATTCCGTCGCTGGGCTTTGCCCTCAATACCCGCCTGCAGATGACCTGGCTGGAGCCCGGCCTGCCCAACACCCTCGCACCCGGCCAGCGGCCCTGCACCACGCTGTCGCCATCGCTGGCGCTGCGCGACGGCGAGCCATACATGGTGTTCGGCACGCCGGGCGGCGACCAGCAAGACCAGTGGTCGCTGGCGTTCTTCCTGCGCCATGCCGTCCACGGCATGAACCTGCAGGAGGCAATCGACGCGCCGGCCTGGCACATCGATCATTTCCCGGCATCATTCTGGCCGCGCCAGACGGTGCTCAACCGCATCAGCGTCGAATCGCGCTTTCCCGAGGCGACCCTGGCTGCACTGCGTGAGCTCGGCCACGAAGTGCGTATTGGCGAGCCCTGGTCGGAGGGGCGCATGTCCGCCTGCTCGCGCGAGCGGGACCCCCGCGGCCGGCTCGTGCTGCGTGCCGGGGCGAACCCGCGCGGCATGCAGGGCTACGCGGTCGGACGCTGAACGGCAACCATTAAAGGCCGGCTGTACCTGACAGCCAGGCCAGACATCAAGGAGAAAACCCATGAAGTGCGTCGTGAAATCCCTGCTGCGCGGCATCGTCGTGCTGGCGCTTGGCGTCGCCGGGCTTGCCCAGGCAAGCGAAGCCTATCCGCAAAAGCCGATTACGCTGATCGTGCCTTGGGCGGCGGGCGGCTCGACGGATATCCTGGCGCGCGTGCTGTCCGAGCACCTGACCCGCTCGCTCGGCCAGCCGGTGATCGTCGACAACAAGCCGGGTGCCTCGGGCAACATCGGCTCCGCCATGGTCGCCCGTGCCAAGCCCGACGGCTACACCCTGCTGGTCGGTTCAATGAGCACGCACGCCATGAACCCTGCGCTGATGCAGAACATGCCGTTTCGGGGCGTCGAGGATTTCACCCCGCTGGGGCTGCTGGCGTATGTGACCAACACAATGGTGGTGCACCCGTCGGTGCCCGCGCAGAACGTGAAGGAACTGATCGCCTACGCAAAGGCCAATCCCGGCAAGCTGGCCTATGCCAGCGCCGGCTCTGGTTCCACCAACCACCTGAGCGCCGCGCTGTTCGAAAAGCTGGCCGGCGTCCAGCTGCTGCACGTCCCGTACAAGGGGGGAGCGCCAGCCGTGGTCGACACGGTCGCGGGCCAGACACAGCTGCTCTTCTCGGCCGGCACCCAGACGCTGCCGCATGTGAGGGCTGGCAAGCTGCGCCTGCTCGCCGTGACGGAGTCCAGGCGCTCACCGCTGCTGCCCAACGTGGCTACGGTGGCAGAGACCCTGCCCGGCTACGAGCTGGCGGTCTGGTACGGCGCCTTCGGCCCGAAGGGGATGCCGGCCGACCTGACCGCGCGCCTGAACCGCGAGATCAATGCCGTCATGTCGATGCCCGAGGTGAAGGCGAAGATGAATGCCATCGGCGTCGAAACGACCACATCGACACCGCAGCAGTTCGGCACCATCCTGCGCCGCGATGCCGACCGCTATGGCAAACTGATCCGCGAACTTGGCATCCAGGGGGAGTGACGTGGAAGCAATTCTCGGCAATCCACAGCAGTTGATCGCGCAGGTGAACCGCCTGTGTGATGCCTTGCAGCGTGCGGCAAGTCCGCTTGCAACGCTCGACGCCATTGGGCACGCGACCATGGAGATGCTTGGCCCGGGGTTGCTGACCATCAATGCCTGGTATGCCGATGCCGCGCAGATCGAGCGGCTCTGGTCATCGAGTACTACCGCCTACCCCGTAGGCGGCCGCAAGACCAAGGGCGACAGCCCGTGGAAGCGTCAGCTGCTGGAGCGCGGTGAAGTCTTCGTCGGTGAAGGTGACGCGGCGCTCGCCGAGGTGTTCGACGATATCGACACCATCCGCTCGCTGGGCTGCAGGGCTGTTGTGAACGTGCCGCTCTGCCACGCGGGCAGGGTGATCGGGACGTTCAACTACCTAGCGGATCGGTCGGTCTGGTCTGGCGCCGAACTGGCCGCGTTGCGCACCATGGCCAACCTCACCGTACTGGCGGTCAAGACGCGGCTTGCATCCACCGAATGACCGAGGCGCGTCAAGGCCGTGCCAGGCATTGCCTGAATGAGATGGCATGCGCGGAAGCTGCATGCCGGTGCACTGGTGAGCATCACAGCCCGCCCTACTCGGTAGTCGTGCCTGCGGCGAATCGCCCTCAATGACCTTGAGGGCTATCGCTCGCTTAACGCCCAGCCTTGTCCTGCGAGACGTCCATGATCATCCGCGTCAGCAGGTACAACCGCGGCGTGACCGAGTTCAGATCGACATACTCGGCATCATTGGAGTGAGCACCGAAGCCTCGCAGCCCGAAGCGCTCGATCACCGGCGCCTTGGTGTCCGCAGCCGCGAAGGCGGCATCGGTGCCTCCGCCTTCCGCGGTGTCGTGGACCTGGAGCGTTTCACCGATCTCCGCATAGATGCCTTGCGCATGCGCGGCGAGCTTGCGTGCTGGGTCGCTTACCTCCAGCGGGGGACGGCGGCGCTCGAATTTCACGTCAACCTTGGTGTCGGGAATGAGCTGCTTGCGGATGCGTTCCTGCAGCGTTTTCTCGAGGCTATCGTAGTCAGCGGTGCGCAGCACGCGTACGTCTGCCTGCGCGGTAGCGGTGGCCGGGATCACGTTGCGATTGGTGCCGGACGAGGAGACTGTCCAGTTGACCTTGAGGCCGGTGGCGGGATTGGAGAGGTCGCGCATCTGCAGGACCTGGTGCGACAGTTCATAGAGCGCATTGCGGCCCTGCTCGGGCGCACTGCCCGCGTGCGACGCCTTGCCCTGCGCCGTGAGATAGATCGAACCGATGCCACTGGTCGCCAGCGACAGGCGGTCGCCGGTGACGCGGCTGGCCTCGCATGAGAACACGGCATCCTGCTGTGCGCCCAGCCGGGTCAGCACGGCCCGCGCACCGGGCGAGCTGATTTCCTCGTCGCCGTTGATCAGCACCGTCAGCGTGCCGTAGTCCTTGAACTTCATCTTCTGCAGGATGGCGATGGTGTGCAGGATCACGGCCACGCCGTTCTTGTCGTCGGCGATGCCCAGCCCGTAGGCGCGGTCACCCTCGATGCGGAAGGGCTGCTGGGCCAGCATGCCGCGCAGGTACACGGTGTCCATATGGGCGATCAGCATGATGTTCCGCTTGCCGCTGCCCTTGAACTGCGCCATCACCATCTTGCCCACTTGCTTGGGCGTGTCTTCCATCCGGTAGATTTCGGCTGGCTCGACCAGCTTGGCTTCGGTGGCTCCCAGTGCCGCCAGCCGGTCCCGGATCAGCGTGGCGATGCGGTCCAGCCCTTCGATGTCCTTGCTGCCGGACTCGATCGACACAAGGTCTTTCAAGGTCGCGATGAGTGCGGGCTTCTCCTGTCGTGCGAACTGATGAACCGGCTCGACCGCGGTGGCTGCGGCGGTGCCGGCAAGCGTGGCACCGGCGATGAACAGGACGGCAGCGCGCAGAGAAAAAATGCGGCAAGGCATGGGTAGGGTCTCCTGGGTTGCAGGTTACGGAGCGAAAAAGGCGGGAAAGCAGACAATGTCCCAACGGCCGGCATACAGCGCGCACGAGCATAGCGCGTCGCCGTATGGCGCACAACGGCGGGTACGCAGCCATGGAAGGATCCGCGGAAGCTTCGCACAGCCCCGGGTGGCTCGCCGAAAGCGGCGTAGGTCGGCACATCCGTCACGTACAGCAGTCCATGCAGGGAAAACATAGGGGTCATATGCCCCGTCGATGGCGGCGGGCAGACCCTCTCAGGACTTACCCGCAGGCCAGTGCCCTGCTATTTCGCGGTGCGGAATACTCCGCCGCTTTCCTTGACGGTGCCGCGAAGCCTATGCAACAGTCGGTGAAAACGAACGATCGTGCGGGAACACTCCCGACACCTCGTCACCGGGTCGCAACGCCGCCGTCCTCGTCGACGCGGCCAGTGCCCGGCTTGCCTGGCGGCCATCGCGCCGCATCGCACAGGAGACAACCATGCAGTACCTGCAACACGCATCTGCGCACCCGCACCGTGACCGCCACGGCGCGCCCTGGGCCAGGCCATCCCGCCCGCGCATCGCCGCGCGCGAGCCGGCACCGCCGCCCGCCTGAGTTCCGCCCCCGACTTCCTGACCGTGGCCGCGCCTGGCGCCGCCGCGATGGAACACGCACGGCCCTTGCCGCTGCGTGCCTGGTTTCACGAACCGCACGAGGTACCCCTGTGGCATTGTTCCTTCAACAGTTCCTGAACGGCCTGACGCTGGGAGGCGTCTACAGCCTGGTGGCGCTTGGCCTGACGCTGGTCTACGGCATCCTGCACGTGCCCAACTTCGCGCACGGCGCCTTCTACATGGCTGGCGCCTATGTGTCGTACTTCCTGATGACATCGCTGGGCGTGAACTACTGGCTGGCGATGCTGGGCGCGGCGCTGGCGGTGGCCGTATTGTCGATGGCTGCCGACCGGCTGGTGTTCCACCCGCTGCGCAACTCGCCCGAGTTGCACGACATGATCGCCGCGATCGGCATCCTGCTGTTCCTGGAAGCCGGCGCGCAGGCGCTGTGGGGCGCGGACTTCCACCGCATGCCCACGCCCTATGGCCAGATCGTCGACGTGTTCGGGCTGACCGCGCCGCTGCAGCGCCTGCTCATCATCGGCGCCGCCTTTGCGCTGATGGTGCTGCTGCACCTGTTCCTGACGCGCACCATGACCGGCGCCACCATCATGGCCATGGCGCAGAACCGCGAAGGCGCCGCGCTGGTCGGCATCGACGCCACCCGCGTGACGCTGCTGGTGTTTGCCATCTCCGGCGCGCTGGCCGCAATCGCCGCCACGCTCTACGCCCCGATCAACCTGGTCTACCCCAGCATGGGCAACCTGGTGATCACCAAGGCCTTCGTCATCATCATCCTGGGCGGCATGGGCAGCATCCCCGGCGCCATCGTCGGCGGGCTGATCATCGGCATGGCCGAGAGCTTCGGCGGCTTCTACGTTTCCACCGACTACAAGGACATCATCGCCTTCGTGCTGCTGGTGGTGATCCTGTCTATCCGGCCGCAGGGCCTGTTTGCCGGCAAGGCAGCCTGAGGAGACTCCAGACATGAAAGCACTGCAAGGAAAAACCGGCTGGACGCTGCTGCTGGCGCTGGCCATCGCCTTCCCGCTGATCACGCCCAACAGCTATTACCTGACCGTGATGACGCTGGCCTTCATCTACGCCATCGCCACGCTCGGGCTGAACCTGATCACCGGCTACACCGGGCAGCTGAACCTGGCCCATGGCGGCTTCATGGCCATCGGCGCCTATACACTGGGCATCCTGACGGTGGACCACCAGGTGCCGTTCTGGCTGGCATTCGTGCTGGCCGGCGCGATCTGCATGGTGCTGGGCTATGTGATCGGCGTGGTGTCGCTGCGCCTGAAGGGCCATTACTTCTCGATCTTCACCATGTGCGTGGGCTACATCATCTACCTGCTGATCGAGAAGTGGGAAAGCCTGACGCATGGCACGGTGGGCCTGATCGGCATCCCGGTGCCGGCCGCGATCGGGCCGCTCAGCTTTGACAGCGTGCAGGCGCAGTACTACCTGGTGCTGTTCTTCCTGGCGGTCGGCACCTTCCTGATGCACCGCATAGTCACCTCGCTGCTGGGCCGCAGCTTCATGGCGGTGCGCAACAGCGACGCCCTGGCCGAGGCGCTGGGCATCAACCTGATGCGCACCAAGGTACTGTCGTTCGTGCTGTCGGTGGGCTACGCCGGCTTTGCCGGTGCGCTGTACGCCGGGCAGGTGCGCTTCCTGGGGCCGGATATCGCCCGCACCGACCTGACCTTCGACATGGTGATGTCGATGCTGGTGGGCGGCATCGGCACCATCTTCGGGCCGCTGCTGGGGGCGGTGCTGGTGCCGTGGATCACGCAGTCGCTGCAGTTCATGCAGGACTACCGCATGCTGGTGTTCGGCCCGGTGCTGATCCTGCTGATCATTTTCGTGCCGGACGGCATCGTGGGTTCCTGGCTGAAGAAGCAGGCGCGCAAGGCAGCCGCCGCACGGCGCGGCAAGCCGGCGCAGAACGCCAGCGCCCCTGCAGTATCGACCACCCGCGCCGGAGCCGACCATGCTTGAAATCCGCAACCTGACCAAGAAATTCGGCGGCCTGACCGCGGTGCACGATGTCTCGGTGACCTTCGAGCAAGGCCATATCAACGCCATCATCGGCCCCAACGGCGCCGGCAAGACCACCTTCTTCAACCTGGTGGCAGGCACGCATGCGCCCAGTTCCGGCCAGATCCTGTTCAAGGGCCAGGACGTGGCCGGCCTGCGCGCCGACCAGATCGCGCGCCTGGGCGTGGCCCGCACCTTCCAGGCCACGGCGCTGTTCGACCGCGCCACGGTGCTCGACAACCTGATCGTCGGCCACCGCCTGCGCACCCACTCGGGCCTGCGCGACGTGCTGTTCAACACGCGCCGCCTGCGTGAAGAAGAGCGCCTGTGCCGCGACAAGGCCGAAGCCGCGCTGGACTTCGTCGGCCTGTCGCACCTGGCGCATGAGGTCGCCGCCGACATCACGCAAGAGGCGCGCAAGCGCGTGGCCTTTGCGCTGGGGCTGGCGACCGACCCGGAACTGCTGCTACTGGACGAACCAGCCGGCGGCGTGAACCCGGAAGAGACCGTGGGCCTGGCCGAGCTGATCCGCAAGATGGTGCGCCATGGCAAGACCGTCTGCCTGATCGAACACAAGATGGACATGATCATGCGCCTGGCAGACAAGATCATGGTGCTGAACTACGGCGAGAAGATTGCCGAAGGCACGCCCGCGCAGATCCAGCAGGATCCGCATGTCATCGAGGCCTACCTGGGAGCCGACCATGTTGCAGCTTGAACGCGTCTCGCTGTCGTACGGCAGCTTCCGTGCCCTCGACAACATCACCCTGCACGCCCGCGCCGGCGAGCTGGTGGTGCTGCTGGGTGCCAACGGCGCCGGCAAGAGCTCGATCTTCCTGGCGATGAGCGCGATCCACCGCATCAGCGGCGGCAGCATGCGCTTTGACGGGCGCGAGCTGTCGGGCATGAAGCCGTCGCAGATCGTTCAGGCCGGGCTGGTGCACTGCCCGGAGGGCCGCAAGCTGTTCCCGGCGATGAGCGTGGAGAAGAACCTGGTGCTGGGCGCCTACGTGCACCGGCGCGATGGCGCGGGCATCCGCAAGACGCTGGAAGAGGTCTATGAACTGTTCCCGATCCTGCGGCAGAAGAAGGACGATGCGGCCGGCTCGCTGTCCGGCGGGCAGCAGCAGATGGTGGCACTGGGCCGCGCCCTGATGAGCCGCCCGCGCGCGCTGTTGCTGGACGAACCGTCGCTGGGTCTGGCGCCGCTGGTGGTTAAGCAGATGTTCGAGATCATCCAGCGAATCAACCGCGCCGGCACCACCGTGCTGCTGGCCGAGCAGAACGCCTACGCGGCGCTGGGGATCGCGCATCGCGCCTATGTGATCGAGAGCGGGCGCATCGTGATGGAAGGGGATCGGGATACGTTGCTGAAGGATGAGGGGATTCGGAAGGCGTATATCGGGGGGTAGGTTCAGAGGAGCCGGCCCGCGACAGCAAGACACAACCAGACCTAGCAAGCGCAGTACTTTCAGGAGACAAGACAATGCAAAGCAAGATCATGCGCCGTATCTTCCCGCTGGCCGCCACCGCCGTGGCCGCCATGCTGGCCTCTGGCACCGCACTGGCGCAGGAAGTGGTCAAGATCGGCTATACCGGGCCGCTGTCCGGCGGCGCCGCGCTGTATGGCAAGAACGTGCTGTCGGGCGTGCAGATGGCGGTGGACGAGATCAATGCATCCGGCCTGGAAGTCAAGGGCAAGAAGGTCAAGCTGGAGGTGGTGGCGCTGGACGACAAGTACTCGCCCGCCGAGGCCGCCATCAACGGGCGCCGCCTGGTGCAGCAGCACAAGACCCCGGCGGTGTTCGTGCCCCATTCGGGCGGCATCTTCGCGCTGCAGGCCTTCAATGAGCAGGAGAAGTTCCTGGTGATGGCCTACTCCAGCGTGCCGCGCATCACCGACGCCGGCAACAAGCTGACCATCCGCATCCCGCCAGCGTACACCGGCTATATCGAGCCCTTCGTCAAGGCGCAGATGAAGCGCTACGGCAAGAACGTGGCGCTGGCCCCGGCCGACCACGACTACGCCAAGGCCTGGGTGCAGGCCTTCGTGCCGGCGTGGGAATCGGCCGGCGGCAAGGTGGTGGCCAACAATCCGATGTCATACACCAAGGCCACCGACTTCTACAGCGGCGTGTCGCGCGCGATGAGCGAGAAGCCGGACGTGATGTTCGTCGGCGGCCCGTCGGAGCCGACCGCACTGGTGGTCAAGCAGGCGCGCGAACTGGGCTTCAAGGGCGGCTTTATCGTGATGGACCAAGCCAAGATGGATGAAATGGCCAAGGTCACCAACGGCCTGGGCATGCTGGAAGGTTCCATCGGCGTGCTGCCGCTGGTCAACGACAGCCGCCCCGCCGCGCAGAACTTCAACGCCAGGTACAAGAAGCTGCATGACGGGCGCGATGCCACCACCGAGATGTCGCTGAACTACACCATGGTGTACGCGCTGGCCGGTGCGATGAAGCTGGCCGGCACCACCAGCGACGCGGCAGCGATCCGGGCGAAGATGCCCGACGCGGTCAAGGGGCTGGCCAAGGAGGTCAACCCCAACGAAGTCGATGGCATCGACGCCAAGGGCGGGTCGATGGCCGACACCATCGTCGGCTGGGTGCAGAACGGCAAGATTTCGCAGGTCCGGTTGTCGGAGCTGGCGAAGTAAGCCAGGCTGGGGCGCCGCCCGCGCGGCGCCGCGCAAGAACAAACCCCCGCAGGCCGCGAGGCCTGCGGGGGTTTCTGCCTTACGGGCTCCGTCAAGCGGGCCGTGCTACTGCCGGCGATCGCCGTCGCGCCCGTTGCGCGCCTCCATCCGCCCGCGTCAGTTCTGGGCGCGCTGTTGCTGTTGCTGCTGCTGGCGCTGCTGCTCCATCTGCTGCCGCTGGCGCTCCTGCATCTGCCGTTGCTGGTCCTGCTGGTGCCGCTGCTGCTCCTGCGTCGCACGCTGCTGCTCCTGCGCGGCACGCTGCTGCTCCTGCATGTGGCGCTGCTGCTGTTCCGCCTGCTGGCGCTGCATGGCCTGCTGCCGTTGCTGCTCCTGCGCCTGGCGTTGCTGCTCCTGCATCTGCCGTTGTTGTGCCATCTGCTGGCGCTGGGCCGCCTCGGCCTGCCGCTGCTGCGCCTCCTGCATTTGCCGCTGCTGCTCGGCCATCTGGCGCTGGCGCTCCACCTGCTGGCGCTGCTGGTCGGCGGCCTGGCGTTGCTGGGCTTCGGACTGGCGCTGTTGCTCCATCTGCTGGCGCTGGATGTCCTGCGCCTGGCGTTGCCGCGATTCCTGCATCTGCCGTTGCTGCTGGGCTTCGGACTGGCGCTGTTGTTCCATCTGCTGGCGCTGGGTGTCTTGCGCCTGGCGCTGCCGCGATTCCTGCATCTGCCGTTGCTGCTGGGCTTCGGACTGGCGCTGTTGCTCCATCTGCTGGCGCTGGACGTCTTGCGTCTGGCGCTGCCGTGATTCCTGCATCTGCCGTTGCTGCTGGGGCTCCTGCATCTGGCGCTGTTGCTGGGCATCCTGCATCTGCCGTTGCTGCTCAAAGCGCTGCCGCTGCATGTCCTGCGATTGCCGCGCCGGATCGGGACGGTCCTGCCCATCCGCCCACTGGCGCTGTTGCATGCGCTGCTGATCCTGCTGGCGCTGCTGGTCGCGGGCCTGGTCCTGCCACTGGCGTTGCTGGGCGTCGCGTTGCTGGGCCTCGTGCTGTTGCCGCTGCAGATCAGGCCCCTGCCGCTGCTGCTCGCGCAGCGCGCGCTGCTGTTCCCGCTGCTGTTCCATCTGCTGGCGCTGCAAAGCCTGCTGCTGTTCGCGCTGCATGCCCTGCGCCTGCCGTTGCGCGTCGGCCGGTCCGCCCGGCTGGCCCGGCTGGCCAACAAAGCCGCGCGCTTCGTCGGGCCGGCTGCTCTGGCCGCGGCCGTTGCCGCGCCAGGGTTCGCCCGGGGCGTTCGAATAGTTGCGATCGCCGCGATCGCCACGTGCGGGGCCATCGGCATCGCCGCGGCCGGCGCGCGGCTGCGGCGGCGTGTGGTCGCGCGCGGCGATGGCTGCCTGGCTCATGCGCACATCGGGTGCCCGCTGCACATCGCGCCCGGGCCGCCGTTCATTGCCACCGCGCCAGGCTGGGCCGGCGCCGGGCACAACCCCGCCCTCACGCGCGAAGCGGCGGGCCAGGTCGTCCGTGGCGGGCCGGCCCGGCGGACGGGCGGCGATGGCCTGGCGCTCGAAGCCAGGGCGGGCCTGCGGCGGCAGCGGCCGCATCGGGGCCGATCCCACCAGACTGCTCTTGACCGGCGCCACCGGCGGCGCCCCCCTGGCCTCGCCTGCCGGCAGGTTGCGCCATTCGTCGCGATGCATGCCGTGCGCCGGGCGGCCTTCGACGAAATTGCGTGCCGGCATGCCGGTGATGGCGCCGGGCACGTTGCGGTTGGCGTAAGGCGGAGGCCGGCGGTCGCCCATCACGATGTTGTTAACGGTGACCCGGTTGATGCGGGCGACATAGGTCGGGCTGGCACGATAGACCGGCCGGTACGCGTCGCGCGGCCCCAGCGGATACCAGGCCACGCCCGGCCCGCTGCCAACGCGCACGCTCCAGTTCGGCCCGCTGGCGCCGACAAAGGCCACCACCGCCGGGGCGTAGCACGGGCGCACGCGCGGGCCCGGCACCCAGCCCCAGCGCGAGCCCACATAGGCCCAGCGGCCGTAGTGCGAAGGCGCGAAGCCCCAGGGCGCGTCGTCGATCCAGGTCCAGCCCCACGGGGCGATCCAGGCCCAGTGCCCGGCGCTGTACGGTGCCCAGCCGGCGCTGACCACGCGCGGGAACCAGACCGCGCCGTAGCCGGGGTCTTCCTGCCAGTCGCCGTAGCCGTCCAGCGCGGCGTAGCCCGGCATCTCGCGCGGCACGTAGCGGGCGGACGGCGAGGCGTCTTCGCGCGCATCGCGTGCCGCGGTCCAGCGGTCGAAGGCATCTTCCGGCGCGCCGCCGCCACCGGCGTCGGCCAGGTCGGTGCCGGCAAAGCGCATGCGATCGCCTCGCTGCAGCTCGATCGAGCGGCTGTCGCCATAGACCACGGCGCTGCCGTGGCGCATGGTCACGGTAGTGGTGCTGCCGTCCGGCGCCACGTCCAGCCGATAGTCGCCCGGCTCGCGCGGCACGAAGGCCAGGTTGGGGGTGTCGACCTCGACTGTCTGGCCCGGCGGCAGCGCGCGCACGCGCAGCTGCAGCGTGCCCTGGGTCAATTTAACCTGCGTGGCGCTGTCGTCCAGGTTCAGGATGCTGGCCGCGGTGGCGCCGCCCAGCCGGACCGCCACCGTGCCGGCGTGCAGCTCGGCACGGCCGCCGTGGTCCAGCCAGAGCCGGTCGCCGGTGGTGATGGGCCGGTTCAGGCCGGCGGCAGCCCAGTCGTCCGAGCCTGCCGGCGCAAAGCTGAGGTTGCCGTCGACGGCGGTCAGCGTGGCAATGCGCGAGGAAGGATCGGCTTGCTGGTACTGGCCGTCAGTCGCCGGCGCATCAAGATAGACCTCGCCGGGGGGGCCGGCGGGCACCTGGGCCAGTGCAGCAGCCGCCACCGCCAGGCCGGCGGCAGCGGCCAGGGCCGTCAGCGCCAGCCTGCCACGGCGTTGGACATGAGCAGGGGGGACAGATTGGGAAGAATCGAACATGGAAGTCAGGGCCGGGACAAAACGCATAACGCACCGGGGCGGCCGGCCGATGTCAGCGGCAACCCTAATGTCACCATACATTGCCCCGGATGCCGCGGCACGCCCGGCGCGGCAGACTTTGTAAGTTCGTATTTCGCCATGCGGCAATGCAGCGCAGGCCGCAGCGCTGTCCCGGGCAGGCTGCGGGCCGGCGGGGGGTCAGCGGGTGCCCGGGACGGGCAGGCTCGCCGTCAAAGGTGGAAACAACTTCCCTGGCAGCGCGGGGAGCGGAGACGGGCGGAACGGGGGCAGAGGCGGCTCAGCGGCCGGACTGCTGGCGCAGCATTTCGGTCAGGCGCTCGGCCGGCATCGGGCGGCCGTACAGGTAGCCCTGCGCCTCATGGCAGCCGTTGGCCAGCAGGAAGTCGCGCTGCTCGGTCGTTTCCACGCCTTCGGCGACCACGCCAATGTGCAGGCTTGCGCCCACGCTGATCACCGAGCGCACGATTGCGGCATCGACCGGGTCTTCGGTCACGTTGCGGATAAAGGACTGGTCGATCTTGAGCCGGTCCACCGGGAACGACTTCAGGAAGCTGAGCGAGGCATAGCCGGTGCCGAAGTCATCGCAGGTCAGCGTCACGCCGTCGCGGCGCAGCGCCTGCAGCTGGTCCGCGACCTCGTCGCCCTGCTGCAGCGCGATGGTTTCGGTGATCTCGATCTCCAGGCAGTCCGGCGCCAGTTCCAGCGCGCGCAGCACGTGGCGCACCTCGGTCAGCAGCCGGCTTTCGGACAGCTGGGCCGCGAACAGGTTGATGGCCACCCGCGGCGGTTGGGGAAAGGCCAGCGACCACGCGCGCGCCTGGGCGCAGGCAGTCTGCAGCAGCCACATGCCGACATCGCTGGCGATGCTGCTGCCGGCCAGCGCGTCGATGAAGGCGGCGGGCGGCAGCAGCCCGCGGGTCGGATGGCGCCAGCGCATCAGCGCCTCGGCACCGTGCACGCGGCCGTCGCGCAGGTCGACCTGCGGCTGGTACAGCAGCTCGAACTGGCGCTGGGCATAGGCTTCGTGCAGCGCCTGCACCAGCGACAGCCGCGTGGTCACGTCCGAGCGCATCTGCGGCTTGAAGAAGCGGATGGTGCGGCCGCCGTCGTGCTTGGCGCGGGCCAGCGCCAGGCTGGCCGCGGCCAGCACGTCCGAACCCTGTTCGCCGGCGGCGGGGATCACGCAGGCGCCGATGCTGGCCAGCACATGGTGGCGGCGACCGGCGCTCTCATGCGGGGAGGACAGCATCGAGAGGATCGCCGCACCAACATGGCGCACCAGCGTGGGATCGGCAATGGAGGGGAGCAGCACACCGAACTCGTCGCTGCCAATGCGGCCGATGGCGGCGTCGCGCGGCGAGGCGTCGCGCAGGCGGCGCGCCACGCGCTGCAGGATCAGGTCGCCTTCGGCATGCCCGTGCATGTCGTTGAAGGCGCGGAAATCGTCAATGCCGATCAGCAGCAATGCACAACGGGGCACCGCCTCGCTCTGCAGGCGTGCCTCCAGCCGCTTCAGAAATCCCTGGCGATTGTCAACGCCGGTCAGCGGATCGAGATCCGAGCCTGGCGAGGCGCCAGCCGCCTTCGCCCCCGACTTGGCCACCATCCCTGCCCCATCTGTAATTGTCGACATTGTTACCTGCTAGCAATTTAGCAAGTGTGACGAAAACTTGGAAAAAATCAAGCAGTTCCGATTGCGGCGGGACCGGCTATGCGGCCGCGCAACGGCGCCGCATTGCGCGTTGAATCGGTTCCCGGCTTACAGTACCCTACCGCGCATCAGGCCGCCCCCGCCGCCCCGCGACCTCCTGCTTGCCCCGGAGCGGCGCCCCTGAGGCGGCTTTGCGGGGAACGGCCGCTCCTGAACAAGAACATCACCGGGACCTCACCGTGAACGAATGGACCATCCGCACGCGCATCCTGGCAAGCTTCTCGCTGATCCTGCTTGTCATGGCACTGATGGGCGTTGTTGCCTACACCCGCCTGAGCGCCATCGAACGCGAAACCACGCTGATGCTGCAGGACGCGCTGCCCGGGCTGAACTACAGCACCGGCATCCGCGGCGTCTGGGGCGAGCGCTATGTGCTGGCGTGGCAGACCATCAATGCCACCGACCCGGCTGAGCGCCGCGGCTTCCAGCAGCAAGGCCAGGACGCCGCCGGCCGCCTCGACAAGCTCGAGCAGCAGTACGAGACCTCGATCACGCGCGACGAAGACCGCGTCGCCTTCAAGGCCTATCGGGACGTGCGCGCGCGCTACGAGCAGGCCTCCGACATCCTGTCCCGCCAGGGCGAGTGGAACGGCGCCGCCACCGCGGCAGCGCTGCGCGGCGAAGCGCATGACCGCTGGGTCGAGGCGCGCAAGGCGGCCCAGCACCTGGTGGACGACAACAGCGCGGTCAATTCGCGGGCGGCGCGGGGTATCGACGATGCCGTCGGTGCCGCCAAGATCGGCATCGAAGCGGCGCTGATCGTGGCCCTGGTGGTCGCCGTGGTCTGCGGCTACCTGCTGCTGCGCGCGATCACGGTGCCGATGCAGTCGATCGTCAACCTGCTGTCCGGCATCCGCGGCGGCGACCTGCGCCTGCGCATGGCGCTGCGCCGCAAGGACGAATTCCATGAAGTGGAGGAAGGTTTCAACCAGATGACGGGCGAGCTGACCTCGCTGGTGGGCCAGGCGCAGCGCACCGCGATCCAGGTCACCACCTCGGTCAACGAGATCGCCGCGACGGCGCGCCAGCAGCAGGCCACCGCCACCGAGACCGCCGCCACCACGACGCAGATCGGCGCGACCTCGCGCGAGATCTCGGCCACCGCGCGCGACCTGGTGCGCACCATCCATGAAGTCTCGAGCGCCGCCGAGCAGGCGGCCGGGCTGGCCGGCACCGGCCAGGTGGGGCTGTCGCGCATGGAAGGCACCATGCAGCATGTGATGGACGCCGCCGGCTCGGTCAATGCCAAGCTCGCCACGCTCAACGAAAAGGCCGGCAATATCAACCAGGTGGTGACCACCATCGCCAAGGTGGCCGACCAGACCAACCTGCTGTCGCTGAACGCCGCGATCGAGGCCGAGAAGGCCGGCGAGTACGGCCGCGGCTTTGCCGTGGTGGCGACCGAGATCCGCCGCCTGGCCGACCAGACCGCGGTGGCCACCTACGATATCGAGCAGATGGTGCGCGAGATCCAGTCGGCGGTGTCGGCGGGCGTGATGGGCATGGACAAGTTCTCGGAGGAAGTGCGCCGCGGCATGTCCGAGGTCACGCAGGTGGGCGACCAGCTGTCGCAGATCATCGCGCAGGTGCAGTCGCTGGCGCCGCGCGTGCTGATGGTCAATGAAGGCATGCAGGCCCAGGCCGGCGGCGCCGAGCAGATCAACCAGGCACTGATGCAGCTGTCCGAGGCCGCGCAGCAGACCGTGGAGTCGCTGCGCCAGTCGAGCCAGGCGATCGACGAACTGACGCTGGTGGCCAACGACCTGCGCAGCGGCGTATCGCGCTTCAAGGTCTAGGGCCTGCGCCCCGCCGCCATGAAACTCTTCCTGCTGTTCCGCCTCGGCGCTGACCACTATGCGCTCGATGCCGCCGAGGTGGCCGAGGTGCTGCCGCTCACGCGGCTCAAGCAGATCCCCGGCGCGCCGGCCTGGGTGGCGGGCCTGATGGAGCGCCGCGGCCAGCCGGTGCCGGTGATCGACCTGCCGGCGCTGGCCACCGGCGTGCCGGCGGCGCTGCGCACCAGCACGCGCACGGTGCTGGTCCACTACCGCCGCCATGGCGGCGAGGCCAGCCGGCTGCTGGGCCTGCGCCTGGAATCGGCCACCCAGACCCTGCGCTGCCCGGCGGAATCGTTTGTCGACGGCGGCATCGGCGGGGCCAGCCCGCGCTACCTGGGGCCGGTGCGGCACGACGCGCGCGGCCTGCTGCAGTGGGTGCGGGTCGAGGCCCTGCTGCCGGACGACGTCCATGCCATGCTGTTTGCCGACACCGCCGGGGAGGCCGCGGCATGAGCACTGCCACGCACATCGAGGCCCTGCTCAAAGCCCGCATCGGCCTGGACGCGGGCGCCATCGGCACCGGCGCAGTGGCACGTGCCGTGCGTGAGCGCCAGCAGGCACGGCAGGCGTCGGACACCCAGGCCTACTGGGACTTGCTGCACGGCACCGCCGATGAATTCCAGGCGCTGATCGAGGCCGTCGTGGTGCCCGAGACCTGGTTCTTCCGGCATCGCGAAGCGCTGCTGGCGCTGGGCCGCCTTGCCGCCGAGCGCGCCTTTGCCGACGGCAGGCGCACGCTGCGCGTGCTGAGCCTGCCCTGCTCCACCGGCGAAGAGCCCTACTCAATCGCCATGGCCATGCTCGATGCGGGCGTGCCGGCGGGCCGCTTTGCCATCGATGCAGTGGACATCAGCGCCCGCGCGCTGGCCCGCGCGCGCCTGGGCGAATACGGCGCAAACGCCTTTCGCAGCGCACCGCTGGATTTCCGCGACCGTTATTTCACGGCCACGCCCACCGGCTATGTGCTGGATGCACGCGTGCGCGCGCAGGTGCGGCTGCTGCAGGGCAACCTGGTCGATCCCGGCCTGCTCGCCGGCGAGCCGCCCTATGACTTCGTGTTCTGCCGCAACCTGCTGATCTACTTCGACGCGCCGGGGCAACGGCATGCGGTGCAGACGCTGGCGCGGCTGGCCGCTGCCGACGGCCTGCTCTTTGTCGGGCCGGCCGAAGCCAGCGTGCTGAGCTCGCAGGGCCTGGAGCCGGTCGGCTTGCCGCTGACCTTTGCCTTCCGCAAGCCGTCCGCCGTGCCAGCCGCCAGGGCGGCGCCGCGTGTGCCCGTGCACGCGGCCCAGCCGCCCCGCATGGCCGCACCGCCACGGCTGCCGAGGCCACCAGCCTCGCTGCGGCCTGCCCCGCTCACGCGCCCACCCCTGCGGCCCGCCGCGCCCGCGCCTGGCAACGATCAGCGCGCCGCGCTGGCTGTCATTGCCGCCCAGGCCGATCGCGGCGAGCTGGAGGCCGCCACCGCCGCCTGCCTGGCGCTGCTCGAGCGCGCCCCGGATGCCAACGCCGACGCCTATTGCATGCTGGGCGTGCTGCACGACGCCGCCGGCCGCACCGCGCAGGCCCATGCCGCCTACCGCAAGGCGCTGTACCTGGACCCGGCGCACCAGGAAAGCCTGTACCACCTGGCCGCGCTGCTCGATACCGAAGGCGATCACGATGGCGCCATGCGCCTGCGCCAGCGCGCGCAACGCCACACCCGCAAGCACCATGGCTGAGCCCCAAGGCATTGCCCTGCGCACCGAAAACGTCGACGACTGCTGGCGGCGCATCGGCGTGCGCGGCGACGGCTCGTGCCCCGCGCTGGCCGAGCACGCGCACTGCCGCAACTGCCCGACCTACGCCCAGGCCGCGGCCATGCTGCTGGACGCGCAACGGCTGGACGTCGTGCCGGACGCACTGCCCGATGCCGCCACGCTCACCGACGATGACGGGGCCTTGCCGGCCGAACGCGGCATCGCGCTGGCCTGCCTGGTGTTCCGCATCGGCGATGAATGGCTGGCCCTGCCGACCGCCGCGCTGGGCGAAGTCACCGCCCCCTGCCCGATCCATTCGCTGCCGCACCGCCGCGATGCCGCCGTGCTGGGGCTGGCCGCCGTGCGCGGCAACCTGCTGGCCTGCCTGTCGCTGGCGCGGCTGTTCGACGCGGGCGCCGGTGAAAGCGCCAGCGGCAGCCGCTTCCTGATCCTCGGGCAGGGCCGCGCCGCGATTGCGCTGCCGGTGGCCGAGGTGTCCGGCATCGCCCGCGTTCCGCAGCCCGCGCTGCAGCCGCTGCCCGCCACCCTAGCGCGGGCGTCGGCGCGCTATACGCAGGCGCTCTTCCTCGACCAGGGCCGCAGCGTCGGGCTGCTCGATGCCGCACTGGTGCGCCAGGCGCTGGCCAGGAGCCTGGCATGAATCCCGAGCAACTGCGCGACGCCTCGCTGCTGGAACTGTTCGCGCTCGAGGCCGATGCCCAGGCCGAAGTCCTCAATGCCGGCCTGCTGGCGCTGGAGCGCAACCCGGCAGCGGCCGAGCAGCTCGAAGCCTGCATGCGTGCCGCCCACTCGCTCAAGGGCGCTGCCCGCATCGTCGGGCTCGATGGCGGCGTGCGGGTGGCACACGCCATGGAAGACTGCCTGGTCGCCGCACAGGGCGGCCTGCCGCTGACCGCCGCGCATATCGACGCGCTGCTGCAAGGCACCGACCTGCTGCTGCGCATCGGCCATCCGCCCGGCGGCGATCCGGGCTGGGCCGAGCATGCGGGCCGCGCCGAGATCGATGCAGTGGTGCAGCGGCTCGGCATGGTCGATGGCGGTGCCGGGGCGCTGGTCGTGCCGGCACCGCCAGCGCCGGCCCCGGCCCTGTTACCGGAACCAGCGCCCGCGATACCGGCAGACGACACCCAAGAGCGCATGCTGCGCGTGAATGCCGATGCGCTTGACCAGCTGCTGGCGCTGTCCGGCGAGGCCATGGTCGAGTCGCACTGGCTGCGCCCCTTCGGCGCCTCGCTGCAGAAAGCAAGGCGGCAACAGGCACGCGCACTGCGCGCCGTCGATGCGCTGCAGGAAGCCTTGCGGGACGCACCGGACGGCAACCCTGGCGCGGCTGCGCACACCGCACTGGCCGAACTGCGCCAGCTGCTGGACGAAGGCCACGACCAGCTGGCCGCGCGGCTGGAAGAGTTCGAACAATACGATCACCGCGCCACGCGGCTGGCGCGCCGGCTCTATGACAGCGCGCTGGCCTCGCGCATGCGCCCGCTGGCGGACGCGCTGACCGGCTACGCGCGCATGGTGCGCGACCTCGGGCGCGCGCTGGGCAAGCCGGTGCACCTGGAGCTGATCGGCGCCGGCACGCAGGTGGACCGCGACATCCTGGAAGCACTGGACGCGCCGCTGGCGCACCTGCTGCGCAACGCGGTCGACCACGGCATCGAAGCGCCCGGGGTGCGCGCGGCGCAGGGCAAGCCGGCGGAGGGCAGCGTCACGCTGCAGGCGCGCCACAATGCGGGCCGCCTGGTCATCGAGATCTTCGACGACGGCGCAGGCGTCGACCTGGATGCCCTGCGCCGCGCCATCGTGCGGCGGCGGCTTGCGTCCGAAGAGACCGCGGCGCGGCTGTCGCAGGCAGAGCTGCTCGACTTCCTGCTGCTGCCGGGCTTCAGCATGCGCGACACGGTCTCCGAGGTCTCCGGCCGCGGCGTGGGCCTGGACGCCGTGCAGGAGATGGTGCGCCGCGTGCGCGGCAGCCTGCGCCTGACGCAGCAGCCGGGCCAGGGCCTGCACTTCCGGCTGGAGCTGCCGCTGACGCTGTCGGTAGTGCGCACGCTGCTGGTGGAAGTCGCGGGCGAAGCCTATGCCTTCCCGCTGGGCCGCGTGCTGCGCGCGACCTCGGTGGCGCGCAGCGAGATCGAGCAGACCGAAGGGCACCAGCATTTCCGCCACGAAGGCCGCGCCATCGGGCTGGTCAGCGCCGCGCAGGTGCTGCAACGCCCCGAGGGCGACGCTGCCAACGTGCGCGAGCAAGTGCCGGTGGTGGTCATCGGCGAGGCCGAGCGCATCTATGGCATTGCCGTCGACCGCATGCTGGGCGAGCGCCTGCTGGTGGTGCAGCCGCTGCCGGCGGCACTGGGCAAGGTCCGCGACATTGCCGCCGGCAGCCTCACCGACGACGGCACGCCGGTGCTGATCTTCGATGTCGAGGACGTGATCCGCTCGGTCGAGAAGCTGGTCTCCGAGGGCCGCATCGAAGGCGTGCGGCAGGCGGCCGTGGCCAGCGTCCAGGCGCGTGCGCGGCGCGTGCTGGTGGTGGACGACTCGCTCACCGTGCGCGAGCTGCAGCGCAAGCTGCTGGCCGGGCGCGGCTACGATGTGGCGGTGGCGGTCGATGGCATGGACGGCTGGAATGTGCTGCGCGCCGAGCCCTTCGACCTGGTCATCACCGACATCGACATGCCGCGCATGGACGGCATCGAGCTGGTGCGCCGGATCCGGCAGGACGCCGCGCTGCGGCAGCTGCCGGTGATGGTGGTGTCGTACAAGGACCGCGAACAGGACCGCCAGCGCGGCCTGGAGGCCGGCGCGGACTATTATCTGGCCAAGGGCAGTTTCCACGACGCCGCGTTGCTCGACGCGGTCCAGGACCTGATCGGCGAGGCACGTTCATGAAAATCGGCATCGTCAATGACTCGGCGCTTGCGGTAGCCGCGCTGCGCCGCGCGCTTGCGCTGGATCCGTCGTTCGAGATCGCCTGGGTCGCCGGCGACGGCGAACAGGCGGTGCAGATGGCCGCGCGCCAGACCCCGGACCTGATCCTGATGGACTTGCTGATGCCAGTCATGGACGGGGTCGAGGCCACGCGCCGGATCATGGCCGCCACCCCCTGCGCGATCGTGGTAGTGACCATGGACCTGGGCCGCAACGCCTCGCAGGTGTTCGACGCGATGGGCCACGGCGCCATCGACGCGGTCGACACCCCCACGCTGGCCGAGCCCGATGCCCAGCTTGCCGCCGGGGCGCTGCTGCGCAAGCTGCGCAATATCGGCCGCCTGCTGGCGGGCCGCGTGGCCCCGCAGCACACACTGACGGCGGCGCCGCGCGCAGTGGCTGCGCCGCGGCTGGTGGCAATCGGCGCCTCGGCCGGCGGCCCGGCCGCGCTGGCCACGCTGCTGGGGGCGCTGCCGGCGGACTTCGGCGCCGCCGTGGTCACCGTGCAGCATGTGGACGAGGCCTTTGCCGCCGGCATGGCCGACTGGCTCGACGGACAGTGCGCGCTGCCGGTGCGCATTGCCCGCGCCGGCGACGCGCCCCAGGCCGGCACGGTGCTGCTGGCCGGCACCAACGACCACCTGCGCCTGGCCAGCCCCACGCGCATGTCCTACACCGAGCAGCCCTGCGACTACCTGTACCGCCCCTCCATCGATGTCTTCTTCGAAAGCGTGGTAGAGCACTGGCGCGGCGACGTGATCGGCGTGCTGCTCACCGGCATGGGCCGCGACGGCGCGCTGGGGCTGAAGGCCATGCGCGAGCGCGGCTTCCTGACCATCGCGCAGGACCGCGCCACCAGCGCCGTGTATGGCATGCCCAAGGCCGCCGCAGCCATGGGCGCGGCCGCGGAGATCCTGCCGCTGCCGCGCATCGCGCCGCGGCTGGTGCAGGCATGCGGCGGCGCCGCGCTGCTTTGACCCAATGCAATACGTCCCGGCCGGCACCGGGACCGTGACACCAGGAACTGAACATGCAACCCGAATCACCCAACCAACCCGCAGCGCCTGCATCCGACAAGGACTACCTTGCCATGGTGCTGCTGGTGGACGACCAGTCCATGGTCGGCGAAGCGGTGCGCCGCGCGCTCTCCACCGAGCCCGACATCGACTTCCACTACTGCTCGCAGCCCGACGAGGCCGTGGCGGTGGCGCAGCGCACCAAGCCCACCGTGATCCTGCAGGACCTGGTCATGCCGGGCGTGGACGGCCTGACGCTGGTGCAGCGCTATCGCGAGAATCCCGCCACGCGCGACATCCCCATCATCGTGCTGTCGACCAAGGAAGAAGCCGCGACCAAGGGCGCGGCGTTTGCCGCCGGCGCCAACGACTACCTGGTCAAGCTGCCCGACAGCATCGAGCTGATTGCGCGCATCCGCTACCACTCGCGCTCGTACCTGAACCAGCTGCAGCGCGACGAGGCCTATCGCGCGCTGCGGCAAAGCCAGCAACAGCTGCTGGAAACCAACCTGGAGCTGCAGCGTCTGACCAATTCAGACGGCCTGACCGGCTTGTCCAACCGGCGCTATTTCGATGAGTACCTGGGCGCCGAATGGCGTCGCGCACAGCGTGAGCAGACCCAGCTGGCAATGCTGATGATCGATGTCGATGCGTTCAAGGCCTACAACGACACCTACGGCCACGTGGCCGGCGACGAGGTGCTGCGCCGCGTGGCCGCGGTGATCCGCGACAATTGCGCGCGTGCCGCCGACCTGCCCGCGCGCTTCGGCGGTGAAGAGTTCGCGATGGTGCTGCCGGCGACCTCTCCGGGCGGCGTGCGCCTGCTGGCCGAGAAGGTGCGGCGCGCGGTGCAGGCGCTGGCCATCGCCCACAGCGGCTCGCCCACCAGCGACTGCGTCACTGTCAGCATCGGCGGCGCGGTGCTGGTGCCCCAGCCTGGCGATCCGTCGGACCGGCTGGTGGAGACGGCTGATGCCGGCCTCTACCAGGCCAAGCGCAATGGCCGCAACCAGGTGGTGATGATGTCGCAAGGCTGAGTCACGGCAGCAGCACAGCTGCAACAACCAGTTACACACTGGCAGCCACCCGGCCAACCGCGCCACCTGGCACGCCCACCTCCGCCGAGGCCCCGCGCCTGCGGGCCTGGCCGCCCCGCCGCGCACGCACGCGTCATCGCATGTCGGAATCGTCCGACATGCGATTCGGAACCCCGTGGCTGTCTCGCCCCTGGGTTGATGCCTATCTTTGCATCACGGCAAGCGCTTCGCCGCGCCTGCACGCCAAGCAAGCAGATAGCGAACTGGCCTCGCTACCGGCGCGCCCGCGCGGGCATGGGCCAGCACGTCCCTGAATCCAATGAACGGTAAGAGGTGATCCATGTTCCGATCCAAGACACTTTTGATAGGCCTGGCGCTGGCCGCCACGGCGGTGCTGTCGGCCTGCGGCGGCGGTGACGACGATCTCGGCGACCGCATCGGGCTGAGCAAGCCGACCATCCGCGTGATCCACGCCATCACCGGCGGTCCCAATGTCGACGTGCTGCAGAACGGCGTGAAGACCAGCTTCGTGAACAAGCCGTACAAGTTCGTTTCGACCTACTTCAACGTTGAAACCGGCAACCAGCTGATATCGTTCAACACCGCCGGCACGCAGACCGAACTGGCCCGCGCCACCCTGGTCGCCGCCACCGGCCACAAATACACCGTGGTGGCGCTGCCGGGTGCCAGCGCCGCAGAAACGCTGACGATCGACGATCCGTTCGAAAAGGGCCTGCTGTCCAACAAGGCCCGCGTGCGCTCCCTGAACGCCTCGTTCAACGCGCAGAACGTCGATGTCTACATCACCATCCCGGCGATCGACCTGAATTCGGTGGCGCCGACTTTCGGCGCGGTGGGATACAAGCAGGCCTCGCCGGCTTCAGGCAAGGACTCTCTTGACCTGGACGGCGGCACTTATCGTCTGCGTATCACTACGGCGGGCACCAAGACGGTGATCTTTGACTCGGGCGCGCTGACGCTGGCGAACAATGCCGACTGGCTGATCACCACGATCCCGGTCGACGGCATCGGCGGGCTCACGCCGAACAAGATCAAGGTGCTGGTGGCGCGTGGTGATGACGAGTCGCAAGCTGGTCTTGAGCTCGTAACGCAGTAACAGCGTGCTTGCAACTAGCTGCCTGCGGCAGGCGGGCAGCATGCAAGAGGCCGGTCCGAAGGATCGGCCTTTTTTGTCTGACGGGTGGCGGCTGACTGCCCTACGCTTCCTCCCCCGGCTCCAGCTCCGCCTTCAGCACCGCCAGGTGCGACATATAGGCCTCCAGCTCCGCCCGCCCCTGCTCGGTGATGCAATAAACGCGGCCACTACCTTCAACCAGCTCGGCAGTAATGGCCCGCGCCATCATCAGGCTGCGCAGGATCGGCCGCAACGAGCGGATATTCTTGTCGATACCCCGCTCGCGCAGCCGGTCGACCAGGCTCAGGACCGTGGACGGGCTCGACTGGACGAGCTTGAGCACATAGATACGTGAGAAAAACCGGTCAAAGATAGGCGGTTTCATGGGCGCTGTCGGCGCACCCGACGGTGCGGGAATCCTGATCATCATGCGCAGCCCATGACTGCTGCCGCAGTCGGGCACTCTCTGGTATGGATGACGGGCGGACGCGCAGCGCGATCGGCCCGCGAAAGCAAACGGGGTGCGCGAAGGCACCCCGAATGCTTGCGTTGCGTGCGCCGTCCGGCATGAGCCAGGCCGGCGCCATCCCGGGAGCGCGCGTGGCGCTATTCTTCCTGGAACGCTTCTTCGCGCTTGGCCTTGATCGACGGCAGGGCCACCACGGCAACCAGGGCGGCGGCTGCGATCAGCAGGCCCAGCGACAGCGGGCGCGTCACGAACACGCTGAAGTCACCGCGCGAGAGCAGCAGCGAGCGGCGGAAGTTCTCTTCCATCATCGGTCCCAGCACGAAGCCCAGCAGCAGCGGTGCCGGTTCGCAGCGCAGCTTCAGGAACAGGTAGCCGATGATGCCGAAGCCCGCAGCCATGAACACGTCGAAGGTCTGGTTGTTGACCGAGTACACGCCAATGCCGCAGAACACCAGGATCGCCGGGTACAGGAAGCGGTACGGCACGGTCAGCAGCTTCACCCACACGCCGATCATCGGCAGGTTCAGGATGATCAGCATCAGGTTGCCGATCCACATCGAGGCGATCAGGCCCCAGAACAGCGCCGGGTTGCTGGTCATCACCTGCGGGCCGGGCTGGATGTTGTGGATGGTCATCGCACCGACCATCAGCGCCATCACCGCGTTGGGCGGAATGCCCAGCGTCAGCAGCGGGATGAAGGAGGTCTGCGCCGCGGCGTTGTTGGCCGACTCCGGACCGGCCACGCCTTCGATCGCACCCTTGCCGAATTCATGCGCGTACTTCGAGGTCTTCTTTTCCAGCGAGTAGGCCGCGAACGAAGCCAGTGCCGCGCCGCCGCCCGGCAGGATGCCCAGGGCCGAGCCCAGGAACGTCCCGCGCAGCACGGCCGGGATCATGCGCTTGAAGTCTGCCCTTGTCGGCCAAAGGTTCGTCACGCTATCGGTGAACGTCTCACGGGCTTCCTTCTGCTCCAGGTTCGCGATGATTTCCGCGAAGCCGAACATGCCCATGGCCAGCGCCACGAAGTCGATGCCGTCGGTCAGTTCCGGCACGTCGAACGAGAAGCGCGCGGCGCCCGAGTTCACGTCGGTGCCGATCAGCCCCATCAGCAGGCCCAGCACGATCATGGACACGGCTTTCGGCAGCGAGCCGGAAGCCAGCACCACGGCGCCGATCAGGCCCAGCACCATCAGCGAAAAGTATTCGGAAGGGCCGAACTTGAACGCCAGTTCCGACAGCGGCGTGGCAAAGGCGGCCAGGATCAGCGTCGCCACGCAGCCGGCGAAGAACGAGCCGAGACCGGCGGTGGCAAGTGCCACCCCCGCTCGCCCTCGCCGCGCCATCTGGTAGCCATCGATGGTGGTCACCACCGAGGACGATTCACCAGGCAGGTTCACCAGGATGGCGGTGGTCGAACCACCGTACTGGGCGCCGTAGTAGATGCCGGCCAGCATGATCAGCGCGGCCACCGGCGGCAGCGTGTAGGTCACCGGCAGCAGCATGGCGATGGTAGCCAGCGGCCCCAGGCCCGGCAGCACACCGATCAGGGTACCCAGCACGCAGCCCAGGAAGGCGTAGGCCAGGTTCTGCAGCGACAGGGCCGTGGAAAAGCCCAGCGCAAGGTGATCAATCAATTCCATGGTCGGCGCTCCTTAACCGGTGATAAAGGCCGGCCACACCGGCATCTGTAGGTTGATGCCGTAGACGAATGCGCCAAGGCTGATCAGCACCAGCACCACGGCGTTGAGCAGCGCACCCTTCCAGCTGAATTCATGGCTGGCCATCGAGGACACCATCACCAGCACGAACACCGACAGCACCATGCCCAGCGGCTTGAGCAGCAGGCCGAACAGCACCACCGAACCGAGGATCCACAGCAGCGTCTTCAGGTCCCAGCGGGCGAGATGGTCTTCCTCCCCCCTGGACGACAGCGAGGACAGCAGCACCACCGCCCCGAGCACTGCCAACACCAGTCCCAGCAGGAATGGAAAATATCCGGGTCCCATCTTCGCGGCCGTTCCCATGGAATAGCCGCGAGCGACCCAGGAAAAGCCCAGACCGACCAGAACGAACATCAGGCCGGAGGCAAAGTCCTTTTGGCTGCGTATGCGCAAAACGATTCTCCTCAAAGTTCACGAAATGCCGTGCCGGGGGGCGCGCACTGGCTCGGACGGCAAGGCATGCGCCCTGCATGCTCCCCGACGGTTGACCCGAACCTTAGAGACGTGATCTTTCAGGTGCCTTTCATTTGTCTTGTTTTAGGGGTATTCACCGATACCCCTTGAAAACAAGGCAATTCCAGCCGATGCGCACAAGTAAATGCATCACAACGTGATGTATTTACTTGTGAAGAATCCGGGAGTAAAGGCGACGGGAATGTCAGACGAACAAGACGGCACGCGCACTTGCGTCAAGGCAAGGCGCGGCCGGAAAGACGCGCACGCCTGCTCTGGCCAGGCAGGCGACGCGTGCGCTGGGAGGGAGTGCCAGCGATGGCACGATGACACACCGATCTTTCGAATGGCTTTCAAAGCCGGCGACACGATCACGGGCCGCTGCAGGTCAGCGCACGCCTGCGGGCTCGGGTGTTGCCGGGGCGGCCTCCTCGACGACCTCGCCCGCGTCTTCGCAGGGCGTTCCCATGCTGGTATCGGGCGCCTGCCCCACGGCTTGCGCCGGGTGCGGCACGGTGGGCAGGATATGGCTGCGGCGCCAGTTGCCGAAGCGGTAGTAGCCAGCCGCCAGCACCAGCGACACCACCGAGCCCAGCGGAAAGCTCCACCAGACCGCCTCGGCGCCGATGCGCGGGCCCAGCGCCCACGCGAACGGCAGCCGGATCACCCACATCGACAGGAACAGGATCACCAGCGGCGCCATCACCGCGCCGGTGGCGCGCACCGTGCCGAAGATGACGATGGTGAAGCCAAACAGGATGAACGACCACAGCACCACCACGTTGATATGCTGCGCGATGCCGGTGGCCACGCCGTCAGTGCCCAGGAACAGGCCGAGCGAATGCCGGTTGAACAGATAGATCAGCGCGACCAGCGCACCGGTCATCACCACATTGATCAGCAGGCCCACGCGCGTGATGCGCGACACCCGCTGCCACAGCTCGGCGCCGACGTTCTGCGCCACCATCGACGACACGCTCGCGCCTACCGCCAGCGCGGGCATCTGCACATAGGTCCACAATTGCGAGGCCACGCCGTAGGCGGCGGTGGTCTGCGAGCCATAGGCATTGACCAGCGCCATCATCACGATCGCCGACGACGAGATCACCACCATCTGCAGGCCCATCGGCAGGCCCTTGACCACCAGCGCCCGCAGGATTGCCGGATCGGGCCGCAGCAGTGCAAGCTGGCCACGGTGCAGCAGCAGGAAATGGCGGCGCCGGTACAGCAGCACCATCATCGCCGCCAGGCTCACTAGCTGCGCGATCAGCGTGGCCAGCGCCGAGCCCGCGATGCCCAGCGGGGGGATCGGACCCATGCCGAAGATCAGCACCGGGTTGAGCGCCACGTCCAGCACCACGGACAACAGCATGAACCAGAACGGCGTGCGCGAATCGCCCGCGCCGCGCAGCGTCATCATCACGAAGTTGTAGAAGTACATGAACGGCAGCGCCAGGAAGATGATGCGCAGGTAGCTCACCGCCAGCGGCGCGGCGTCTTCCGGCGTGTGCATCGCCGCCAGGATGGCCGGCGTATAGAAATAGCCAAGCGCCGAGGCCAGCACCGACAGCCCGACAAAGAAGGTGGTGCTGGTGCCGACCACGCGGCGCGCCTCGTCCAGGTCGCGCGCACCCACGGCCTGCCCGATCATGATGGTGTTGGCCATGCTGATGCCGAACACCACGCCCGGCAGGAAGAACAGGATGATGTTGGCGTTGGAGGTTGCCGTCAGCGCGGCCTCGCCCGGGAAGCGGCCGACCCAGACCGAATTGATCGAGGCATTCAGCGGCTGCAGGATGTTGCTGCCGAGCACCGGCAGCGAGAACAGCAGCAGGGTGCGGCCGATCGGGCCGGGTGGTCAGTCTGGCGTCTGGCTTCATGAGGCGTTGCGCATGGGGAAATCCGCCCAGTCTATTCCTGCCCGGAGGCGGCTACAAGGACACGCGGCCGGCCACGGTACCGCGCTTTTTACCTGAATGAGTTATTCCCCTCCAGTTGCGGCCCCCTGCATACTCGGCGCGGGAGCACCGCGTCCCAGGCCGGCTGCCGGAAGGAATGCCCGGCATGCGCGTGCGCCCTTCAGTCGCAGTCAAAACGAAGAGGTGGGGTCATGTTTGTCGGTTTCCAGCCTGTTTCCGGCGCCCTGGTGCCGTTTGCCTATGACTGGCCGATGGTGGGCCTGTCGTTCCTGATCTCTGTCTGCGGCGCCTACGTTGGCCTGCGCTGGTCGCGGCGCGTGCGCATGCCCGACGGCCGCCTGGATGTGGACCGGCTGTTGTGCGCCAGCGTGGCGCTGGGCGGCGGCGCGGTCTGGTCGATGCATTTCATCGGCATGGTGGCCTACCAGACCCCGACGCACCGCGAGTTCGGGCTGTTCATGACGCTGGCTTCGCTGGTGGTCGTGATGGTGCTGGCCGGCGCCGGGCTGGCGATCGCCTCGCGCCCGCGCGGCAGCCGTACCGACAACGTGTTCAAGGGCGGCGTGCTGACCGGGCTGGGCGTGGTGGCGATGCACTACACCGGCATGGCGGCGATCCGCTCCAACACCCGCTTCGACTGGGACCTGGCCATCATCGGGCTGTCGGTGGTGATCGCGGTGGTGGTGTCGGTGGTGGCGCTGTGGCTGGCGACCACGGTGAAGACCCGCGGCAAGCAGCTGGCAGCGGCGGTGGTCATGGGCATTGCCGTCTGCGGCATGCACTACACCGGCATGTCGGCGGGCACGATGATCTGCACCAGCCCGACCTACGCGCCCAGCCTGTTCGCCATCGAGGGCGACAGCATCGGCTATGCGGTGTTCGCCCTGACGCTGATCACGCTGCTCGTGATCCTGGTGGTGGAAGCCACCCGCACCGGGGCTGAAGTCCTGCCCGTGGCACGGACGCGCGATACCGCCTGATATCGGCTGCACCGGTCGCGGGGACATTCCCGCACATTCCTCCCGGGAACGCACCCGGCGCGCTGCATGAACGCGGCCGCCGGGTTAAGCTTGCGGTTTCACCGCCCACCAGGAGAACACGCATGTACCAGGATCTCGCCCTCTATATCGACGGGGAATTCATCAAGGGAGGCGACCGGCGCGAGCAGGATGTCATCAACCCGGCCACGCAGGAAGTGCTGGGCAAGCTGCCGCATGCCAGCCGCGCCGACCTGGACCGCGCGCTGGCCGCCGCGCAGCGCGCCTTTGAAACCTGGAAGAAGACCTCGCCGCTGGAGCGCGCCAGGATCCTGCGCCGCGTGGGCGAGCTCACCCGCGAGCGCGCCAAGGAGATCGGCCGCAATATCACGCTGGACCAGGGCAAGCCGCTGGCCGAGGCCGTCGGCGAAGTGATGGTCTGCGCCGAGCACGCCGACTGGCACGCCGAGGAATGCCGCCGCATCTATGGCCGCGTGATCCCGCCGCGCCAGCCCAATGTGCGCCAGATCGTGGTGCGCGAGCCGATCGGCGTGTGCGCCGCCTTCACGCCGTGGAACTTTCCGTTCAACCAGGCCATCCGCAAGATCGTGTCGGCGCTGGGCGCCGGCTGCACGCTGATCCTGAAGGGCCCGGAAGACTCGCCCAGCGCGGTGGTGGCGCTGGCGCAGCTGTTCCATGATGCCGGCCTGCCCCCGGGGGTGCTCAACATCGTCTGGGGCGTGCCCAGCGAGGTCTCGACCTACCTGATCGAATCGCCGATCGTACGCAAGATTTCGTTCACTGGCTCGGTGCCGGTGGGCAAGCAGCTGGCGGCGCTGGCCGGCGCGCATATGAAGCGCGTGACCATGGAGCTGGGCGGCCATTCGCCGGTGCTGGTGTTCGACGACGCCGACATCGACCCCGCCGCCGAGATGCTGGCCCGCTTCAAGCTGCGCAATGCCGGCCAGGTTTGCGTGTCGCCGACGCGCTTCTACGTCCAGGAGAAGGCCTATGACCGCTTCCTGGCGCGCTTTACCGAGGTGATCGGCTCGATCAAGGTGGGCAACGGCCTGGAAGACGGCACCCAGATGGGGCCGCTTGCGCATGAGCGCCGCGTGCTGTCGATGGAGCAGTTCCTGGACGATGCCAGCCAGCGCGGCGGCAAGGTCGTGGCAGGCGGCTCGCGCCTGGGCGACAAGGGCTACTTCTTTGCGCCCACCGTGGTCACCGACCTGCCCGACGACTCGCGCCTGATGACCGACGAGCCGTTCGGCCCGGTGGCGCCGGTGACGCGCTTCAAGGACACGGCCGAGGTGCTGCGCCGCGCCAACAGCCTGCCCTTTGGCCTGGCGTCGTATGTGTTCACCAACTCGCTGAAGACCGCGACCGAAGTGTCCAACGGCCTGGAAGCCGGCATGGTCAATATCAACCACTTCGGTATGGCGCTGGCCGAGACCCCGTTCGGCGGCATCAAGGATTCGGGCATCGGCAGCGAAGGCGGTCAGGAGACCTTCGATGGCTACCTGGTGACCAAGTTCATCACCCAAGCCTGACCATCCTGACGCTGGCGCCGTTCACGCTTGCGTGAGCGGCGCCAGCGCCCTTCTTCCCCCGTTCGGCCCCCGCTCACCCTCCCCGCGCCTCGCGGTAATCGTCCGCATACGCCTTCCACTGCGCCACCGACACCGCGCAACCATGCCGTGCCAGCCGCAGGACGCCGGTGCGCCAGCGGGTGCCGCCGGCAAACGCCTGCAGCTGCTCGATCCGGTCCGCGGCCTGGTGCCCGCAGCCACGCAGATGCGCCCATGCCGCGGCATGCGCCATGGTGCCCAGCAACTCGCGTAGCGCTGCAAAGTTGCTGCAATGCGCCAGGTCGACGCGGTCGGCAGTTGGCTGCAGGCTCTTGACCAGATAGGAAGCCTTGCCCATGTCGACAGCCGACAGCAGCGCCGGCGAAGCCGCCTGCATGACTTGCTGCACCGCCGCCACCCGCTTTGCATCGCTGCCCCAGGGTGGCAGGGACAGGCTGGGCAGGTCCTGCCATGGACTCGGCGCGGCGCGCTTGATGTCGACCAGTCGCTGCATGCCGCTCAGTTCGTCCCGCGCCAGCACCATATAGCGTTCCAGCCCGAGGCTGCCAATGCCCGCCACGCGCCGCGCGGCATCGTCGAGGGCCAGGCGGTGGCCATGATGGCCCTGCTTCGAGTAGGCCGCAAGGATCGCGCGAGCGCGCTCACGGGCCGGCTTGTCTGCCGCAAGCGCATGGCGGCCGTTGCATACCAGGCGCCGTTTGCCCTTGCGCACCGTGGTGAGCTCGGCCAGCAGTGCGCCGCGCCTGCGGCCCTTGACCCGGCGCAGCAGGGTGGCCACCAGGCCGACCGCCGTGGCACGCTCGAGCCAGCGAGGCTTGCCTGTCTGCAGCACGGCGGCATAGGTGGACAGCATGGCCTCGCAGGCGCGCATGGCGCCGGCCTCGGAAAGGCCCAGCTGGCTGGCGGCCACCAGCACGCTCGACAGCATCCGGACCACATCCACCGTAAGCGGCGCGACCAGGGCGTCGTCAAAGTCGTTCAGGTCGAAATAGACCAGCCCGTTGTCGCCCTTGAAGCTGCCGAAGTTCTCCAGGTGCAGATCGCCGCAGACGTAGGTGGTCGGAGCATCGCGCATTGCCGCCTCATCGCGCAGCGATGCGACATAAAGGTGGTTGGTGCCGCGAAAGAAGGCAAAGGGGTCCGCGGCGATCGCCGCAAGCTTGCGGGTCAGCCGCTCGGGATCGCGGCCATGGTTGAAGGTGAGGATGGCTTGCGTGGCGGCGTGCATGGGCTCGCCTTCCGTTCCGCGTTGACATCCGGCAGCGGCGCGGCCGGTCAGCGGAAGAACAGGCCGCGCGTGAGGAAAGTGTGATTGGCTTCTTCCGCCATCAGCCAGACCAGCACCAGCAGGCACAGCGGCGGTATCAGGATGGCGCAGATCAGCGCCATGCGCTCCCATGCCATGTGCATGAACACTGCCACGATCAGCCCCGCCTTCAGCCCCATGAACACCAGGATCAGCGTCCAGCGCAGGTAGCCGGTGACATGGAAATAATCGACCAGGTACGACAGCGTCGACAGCACGAACAGCAGCGCCCAGATCTTCAGGTACAGCCCGATGGGATGCTGCTGGCCGGAGTGCGCGGCATGCCCGGCATCCGGGCCGGAGCCATGCGCTGGCGTCACCGGGGTTGCGGGAGTTGCCGGATTCGATGCCATGGCCGCCCTCACCAGAGATAGAACAACGCAAAGATAAACACCCAGACCAGGTCGACGAAGTGCCAGTACAGGCCCGCGATCTCCACGATCTGGTAGTTGCCGGTGGCCTCGTAGCGCCCGCGCAGCACGCGCGTGGCCACGATCAGCAGGTACACCACGCCGCACGACACATGCAGGCCATGGAAGCCCGTGATCATGAAGAAGGTCGAGCCGAACTGCGCCGCCCCCATCGGGTTGGTCCACGGGCGCACGCCCTCGTCCACGATCAGCTTGGTCCATTCGAAGGCCTGCATGCCGACGAACATCATGCCGAACAGCGCGGTCACCAACATCAACAGCGCGCACTCGCGGCGCGCGCGCCGGTAGGCAAAGTTGACCGCCATCGCCATGGTGCCGCTGCTGCTGATCAGCACGAAGGTCATGATGGCGATCAGCAGCAACGGGATGTCGGCGCCGCCCACGTGCAGTGCGAACACCTCGCTGGGATTGGGCCACGGCACCGTGGTCGACATGCGCACGGTCATGTAGCCGGTCAGGAAGCAGCTGAAGATAAAGGTGTCGGACAGCAGGAAGATCCACATCATCGCCTTGCCCCACGACACCTTGAAGGCCTGCTGGTCCGACGACCAGTCGGCCAGCAGGCCGCGCACGCCGCCCACCTGGGGCGCAGGCGCCACGCCGGGTGTGCCCGATGGTGAAGACAATTGCGTTGACATGCCGGTCCTCCTTGCTGCCGCCGCCGCTAGGCCGTGCCGCAGATATAGCGCACCAGTTCGGGCGTGAGCCACCCCAGCGCCGCCAGCAGTACCACCCACACCGCCAGCAGGAAATGCCAGTAGCGCGCGCACAGCCGCATGCGCAGCACCACGGCCTCGCCGCTGCCGCGTGACGACATGGCAAAGCCCCAGCCGGCCAGGCCGCCCAGCACGTGCAGGCCGTGCATCGCGGTCAGCAGGTAGAAGAAGCTGCCGGCCGGGTTGCCGGCAGGCATCACCTGCATCGCGCCCAGCGCCTGCCAGGCCCACAGCTGCGAGGCGACGAAGCCGGCCGCGCCCAGACCGCCCAGGCGCAGCGCCAGCCTGGCCACGGCCATCTCGCCCCGGCCCGCGGCGCGCGACGCCACCGCCATCGCCACGCTGCCCGCGGCCAGCAGCGCGGTGGACAGCCACACCTGCCAGGGCAGCCCGATGCGGTGCCAGTCCGGGCTGTCCATGCGCAGCGCATAGGCGGTCAGGAACAGCGCAAACAGCGAGGTCACCACGCCCATGAACACCCACAGGCCGATGCTTGCGGGGGCGCGCCCGCGCGGCCGGTGGTTGGCGGCATTCTCGTCGGACGGGTTGCCGCCGAAATCGTCGCGGCTGACCTTGTACAGGGCTTCGGCGTTCATGCGACGGCTCCGCGGCTGGCATGCGGTTCAGGCTCGGCCCCGCCCTCTTCCGGCGGCGCGTTCTGCGCGATAAAGTCCTCACGCGCGCCCGGCACGCTGTAGGCATAGGCCCAGCGGTACACCACCGGCAGGTGCGGCCCCCAGTTGCCGTGCGCGGGCGGGGTCTGCGGCGTCTGCCATTCCAGCGAGGCGGCGCGCCACGGGTTGGCGTCGGCCTTGCGGCCATGCCACAGGCTCCACACCAGGTTGAAGACAAAGAGCAGCTGCGCCGTGGCGACGATGAACGCGGCCACCGAGATATACATGTTCATCACATGCGCAGATTCCGGGATAAAGGCGTAGTTCTCGTAGGCGTAGTAGCGGCGCGGCATGCCCAGCACGCCCAGGTAGTGCATCGGGAAGAAGATGGCATAGGTGCCGACGAAGGTGACCCAGAAATGGATCCGGCCCATGTTGTCGTCCAGCATCCGGCCCGTTACCTTCGGGTACCAGTGATAGATGCCGCCGAACACCACCAGGATCGGCGACACGCCCATCACCATGTGGAAGTGCGCCACCACGAAGTAGGTGTTGGACAGCGGGATATCCACGCTCACATTGCCCAGGAACAGCCCGGTCAGGCCGCCGATGACGAAGGTGCTGATGAAGGCGATCGCGAACAGCATGGGCACGGTGAAATGGATATCGCCGCGCCATAGCGTGATGACCCAGTTGTAAACCTTGATCGCGGTGGGGATGGCGATGACCAGCGTGGTGGTGGCAAAGAAGAAGCCGAAGTACGGGTTCATGCCGCTGACGAACATGTGGTGGGCCCACACCACCACCGACAGCACGCCGATCGCCAGGATTGCCCACACCATGGTGCGGTAGCCGAAGATGCTCTTGCGCGAATGCACGCTGACCAGGTCCGAGACGATGCCGAAGGCAGGCAGCGCGACGATATACACCTCCGGGTGGCCGAAGAACCAGAACAGGTGCTGGAACAGCAGCGGGCTGCCGCCCTTGTATGACAGCTGCTGCCCCATCGATACCATCGCCGGCATGAAGAAGCTGGTGCCGAGGGTCTTGTCCAGCAGCATCATCACCGCCGACACGAACAGCGCCGGGAACGCCAGCAGCGCCAGGATGGTGGCCATGAAGATGCCCCACACCGACAGCGGCATGCGCAGCAGCGTCATCCCTTCCGTGCGAGCCTGCAGCACGGTGGTGACATAGTTGAGGCCGCCCATGGTGGCCGCGACGATAAAGATCGCCAGTGACACCAGCATCAGGATGATGCCCCATTCATGGCCTGGGGTGCCGGCCAGGATGGCCTGCGGCGGATACAGCGTCCAGCCCGCGCCGGTGGGCCCGCCGGGCACGAAGAAGCTGGTCAGAAGCACGATCACCGACAGCAGGTAGACCCAGAAGCTGAGCATGTTGAGGAAGGGGAACACCATGTCGCGCGCCCCCACCATCAGCGGGATCAGGTAGTTGCCGAAGCCGCCCAGGAACAGCGCGGTCAGCAGGTAGATCACCATGATCATGCCGTGCATGGTGACGAACTGGTAGTAGCGGTTGGCGTCGATGAACTCGAAGCGCCCCGGGAAGCCGAGCTGCATGCGCATCAGGTTGGACAGCGCCACGCCCACCAGGCCCACCATGATCGCCACGATGGTGTACTGCACGGCGATCACCTTGTGGTCCTGGCTCCAGACATAGCGGGTCCAGAAGCTCTGCGGCGCGTGATGGGCGGCATCATCGGCGTAAGCCATGCGGGTCTCCTCACTTCCTGGCGGGCGCGGGCGCCGCCGAGGGCGGCACGGCCACGGCCGTCGAAGTCGTATAGGTGCCGGACGCAGCCCCGGGCGTGGCAGCGGGTGCCCCGGAGCCAGCGGTTGCCGTGGTAGCGGCGCTGGTCGCGGCGGCCGGGCCGGCGGGCACCTCCGCGGGAGCGACCGGCGCAACGGTTCCCGCCTCGGCCGCGCCGCTGCCGGCCGACTTGATATAGGCGGTCAGCGCCGCGACCTCGTCCTCGCTCATCGGCAACTTCGGCATCACCGGCCCGAAGCCTTTGACCAGGCGCGCATGCGGGTCGGTGATCTCCTTGTGCAGGAAGGCATCGTCCACCTTGGCGCTGCTGCCGTCGGCAAAGGTCTCGGTCTTGCCGTACAGGCCCTTCCAGGTCGGCCCCACACCCGGATTGCCGTCGATGCTGTGGCAGCCGACGCAGCCCTTGCTCTGCGCCAGCGCGCGGCCCTTCTCGACGGTGCCGGCGTCGCCCGCTGCGCCCGGTGCGGCAGCGGCCATTGCCGCCGGCGGTGCCGCGGCCTTCGCCAGCGTCATGGCAAAGGTCTGCTGCTTCGCCAGCCATGCCTCGTACGCAGCCGGTTCTTCCACCACCACCGTGCCGCGCATGTTGTAGTGCCCCACGCCGCACAGCTGCGCGCACAGGACGTCGAAGCGGCCCGTCTGCGTCGGCGTGAACCAGAACGACGTCACCATGCCCGGCACCATGTTCATGCGCGCGCGGAACGGCGGCACATAGAAATCATGCAGCACGTCCTTGGAGCGCAACAGCACCTTGACCGGCTTGTTCAGCGGCAGGTGCACCTCCGGGCCGACGATCACGATATTGTCCAGGCCGCGCGGATCGTCGGGGTCCAGGCCGAGCGGATTCGCACCGGTGACAAAGCGCGGATCGGAAGCACCCAGCTGGCCGCTCTTGCCCGGAAAGCGGAAGGCCCAGGACCACTGCTGCCCCACCACTTCCATCACCATCGCGTCGCGCGGCGGGCGCACGTAGTCGGCGTAGACGAACAGGCCCGGCGCCAGCAATGCCACCACGCCCAGCGTGGTGCCCCCGATCAGCCACAGTTCAAGCTTGCTGTTCTCCGGGTGGTAGGACGCGCGGTGGCCGGTGCCGCCATTGGGGTGCGGCGCCTCATGCCGGTAGCGCCAGACGATGTAGCCGACAAACAGGTTGATGCCAATAAAGAAAATGCCGGTGATGACCAGGGTAATGGTCAGCGTGTCGTCCATCTGCTTCCAGTTGGACGCCAGCGGAGTCGCCCACCACGGGCTCAGGAAATGGAAGAGCACCGAAGCGACGACCATGACTACGAGTGCGATGGCCAACGCCATATCCACCCTCCTACTCGCGCGCGGCGAGGGATGTGCAAGTCACGCAGGTAGACATAAGACTAGTGCATGCCGTCAGGTCACTGCAAGGCGACATGCCAATGCATTGGTGTCGCACTGCACAAGCGCGCAGGGCGGGAAAAAGCGGCGGCGGGAACCCCTGGTTCCGGCCGCCGCAGACCTTGCGCGCGTATCCGCCCAGAGGCTGGCGCGCGCAATGCAACCGTCATGTGCGGGCGCCTCACCGCGCCCTGCCCCGATGCGATTGTCAGTGCGATACGTCCTTGCTCTCCAGCTTCCAGTAGCACGCCGCCGCGGCCATCCCGAAAATCAGGTGCCCGATAAACGTATGCCACCCACGCACCTCGACAAACCAGTGGAAGGCCCGCGTCATCACATAGAAATTGAAGAAATACACCACCAGGCCGAATACGGCACCCGCCAGCATTGCCATGCCCAGGCTCGAATCCAGCGTGAATGGCGCGATGATGGCCGCCAGGATCATGCCCAGCAGGGCACCCAGCACGAAATGGATCACCAGCGCCGCGGCCACGGTGCCGACGGTGAACGTTGCGCTCTGCAGCACGCTCTGGCCCATCAGGATCCCGGCGATCATGCGCGTGGCTACCCACGGGTTCACGCCCGACACCATCGACGACCAGAACAGCTCCAGCACCAGCAGCAACGCCCCGGCCGCCAGCCCCGAGACCGCTGCCGCGGTCCAGTCCGGCTGCCGCCGCACGTAGTGGTGCGATTGCATGTGAAGTTCCATAGCCACCTCCGTCTCTCTCGGTCTGCGGGGCATTGGACTGGAATGGGAACGGGGCCCCGCGTCTCTGATCAGCATAGGACACGTGTTTCCCGCTTCGGGGTTCGCATGGCGAAAAACGTGGGGCATGCGTACGCAGCGCAACGCCTGAACGGGCCTATGTGCGCGCATCGGTACCTGGGTGGCATCCACACCGCCCGGGCTCGGGACAATACCGATGCACGCAGCCGTGCATCGGGCACACACTGCCTATACTGGAATCACAAAAGAGAGACAGGAGACCACCATGCACTTCACCGCGCATGATCTTGTATTCCTGATTCCGATGGCGCTGGTAGGCGTGATCGCCATGGGTTCGATCCCGGTGACCGCCAAATTCCTGCGCATCAGTTGCCGCACCATGGGCGCCCTGATCGGCGCGCTGGTTGCGGTGTTGGTGCTAGAGGCATTACCGCTGCTGATCTGACCCCCAGAGGTCGGGCAGACGGTTTTTGGGGAGGAGGGCCGTTATGTCGATCGGCCTGCTCGCTGCCGTCATGGCGGCGCTGCTGTTCATTACCGTCCTGCGGGCCATCTGGCGCTGCAGCCATCCGTACCGGATGCGCTACCGGCGCTGCGCTGCGCAACGGCAACGCGCGGGGCTGTGCCGGCATACGCTGCGACGGCACGGCTAGCAGTAGCACGACCCCGCTTGCACCTTCCCCGGTACGCGAACCGGGCAATCGCCCGTCACGCCGTCGGCGCGCGCAACGCCGCCAGCGGCGCGTTCACTGACTCTCCCAGCCGCTCCATCAGCGAATAGCGCGCCACGTAGTGCCGAAAGTGCTCGAGGAACGCCGCCTCGGCCGGCGTCTGGCGCCGCTCCGGATTCCACAGCAGGTACATGTCGATATCGGCCACGCCCTCTTCGGGCGGCAGGCGCCACAGCCGTTGCTGGGCGACATCGTCGGCAACGATATGTTCCGGCAGGCAGCCAATGCCATAGCCCGCGAACACCAGGCGCCGGATTTCATCGAGGCTGGGCGAGGTCGCGACGATGCGGCCCGAAAAACCGTGCTGGTCGCGGAAAACGGCCAGTGGCGCCAGCACGTCGCCAAGCTGGTCGCTGCTGAACGACACGAAATTCTCGGCCAGCAGGTCGGCAATGGCCAGCCCGGTGCGCCCGAACAGCCGGTGATGGCGCCCGCAGAAGATGGCGTAGCGCTGGCGCAGGAACAGCATGTGCTCAAGCCCGTCGCCCGACTGCCGGCCCAACTGCCGGTACAGGCTCAGGCCCACGCCGGCAGCCTTCTGCGCGAGCGCGTCTGCGATCTCGGTGCTGCGCATCACGTCCACCTGCAGCGTGACGCGCGGATGCTGCCGATGGAACGCGGCCAGGCATTCGTCATAGACGCCGGAATGGATCCGGCTCACGGTCAGCAGCCGCAGCAGGCCGCTGACTTCATCCTGCTGCTCCGCCAGTTCCGCCCCCAGCCGCGCCACGCTGCCATAGACATCGGTGGCGATGCGCAGCACCTCTTCGCCGGCCCGGGTCAGGCGGAAATTGCTGCCGCGCCGCTCGATCAGCGTGTGTCCCAGATGCTCTTCGAGCCGGCGCAAGGCCAGGCTCACCGCCGGCTGGGTGATATGCAGCCGCACCGCGGCGCGGCTCAGGCTGCGCTCGTGGACGATGGTCAGGAATGTGCGCAGCAGGTTCCAGTCGAGCCGGTCGGTCAGCAGGGCCCGGTCCAGGGCAGAACGCTCCATCACGCCACCGTATAAATTCAGATTATATGAAAAATAAATATTAGAAATTTGACTGATGTTTGTCAACGGGCGATAACTCCTCCCACAGCTGCCCCTGATGCAGCGGCACAAACATAGTGAGGAGCCAGTCCATGCAAGTGTCCCCTTCCGGCACGCGCCAGCCCGTGCGCGCCGCCACGGCCGCCTTTGTCGGCACCATGATCGAGTGGTACGACTTCTACATCTACGCTACCGCCGCCGCGCTGGTGTTCGGCCCGCTGTTCTTCCCCGGCGGCGACCCCTTCCTGAGCACGCTGGCGTCATTCGGCACCTTCGCGGTCGGGTTCTTTGCCCGTCCGCTCGGCGGCATCGTGTTCGGCCACTGGGGCGACCGCATCGGCCGCAAGAAGGCGCTGATGACCACGCTCATGATGATGGGCGTGGCCACCATCGGCATCGGCCTGCTGCCGACCTACGCCACCGCGGGCGCCATCGCGCCGGTGCTGCTGGTGCTGCTGCGCGTGGTGCAGGGCATCGCCGTGGGCGGCGAATGGGGCGGCGCGGTGCTGATGGCGGGCGAGCATGCCCCCAAGGGCCGCCGCACCTTCTTCGCCTCGTTCGCGCAGCTCGGCAGCCCGGCCGGCCTGATCCTGTCGCTGCTGGCTTTCCGCGCGGTGACATCGATGGAGCACGACGTGTTCATGGACTGGGGCTGGCGCCTGCCATTCCTGGCCAGCGCGGCGCTGCTGCTGGTGGGCGTGGCGATCCGGCTGGGCGTGAACGAATCGCCCGAGTTCGCGCAGGTGCAGGCGCAGCGCAAGACCGCCAGGCTGCCGATTGCCGAAGTCTGGCGCACGGCCCGCGTGCCGGTGCTGCTGTGCATCGGCGCCAATACCATCGGCATTGCCGGGGTGTACTTCACCAACACTTTCATGATTGCGTACACCACGCAATACCTGTCGCTGTCCAGGACGCTGATTCTCGACTGCCTGTTCGCCGTGGCCATCATCCAGTTCCTGGCGCAGCCGCTGGCCGCCTGGCTGGCCGAGAAGCTTGGCGGCGCGCGCTTCCTCAAGCTGGCCGCGCTGCTGGCCATGGCTTCCCCCTATCCGATGTTCCTGCTGGTGCAGACGCGCCAGGCGCCGGCCATCGTGCTCGGCATCGCGCTGGCGGTGGTGTGCATGGCGAGCTTCTATTCGGTGATCGCGGGCTTTGTCAGCGGTGTCTTCGAAACGCGCGTGCGCTACTCGGCGATCTCGTTGTCCTACCAGGTCTGCGGCGCGGTGGCGGGCGGGCTGACACCGCTGGTGGGGACCATCCTCGCGCAGCGCTTCCAGGGCCAATGGTGGCCGCTGGCGGTGTTCTACACCTTGCTGGCCGGCGTGTCGCTGCTGTGCATCGCCAGCATCGATGCACGCCAGCGCCAGCAACCACAACCCGCCGCGCAAGCCGCGCAGGCCTGACGCCTTTCCACGGACATTGCCAACCCCATGCTGACGTTTTTCCATCCCGAGCAATTGCTGCACCATCCGCAGAGTTACTACTCGCGCGGCAAGATGCGCTCGCCGCAGGAGCTGCCCGCGCGGGCACAGCGGCTGGTGCAGGCGGCAGAGGCGCTTGGCTTCGCGCTCCACGCCCCCGCTGACCACGGCCTCGCGCCGCTCGCCGCCGTGCACGACCAGCCTTACCTGCAGTTCCTGCAGGACGCCCATGCCAGCTGGCGCGAGCTGCCGGAGGACTGGGGCGACGAGGTCATGTCCAATATCTTCGTGCGCGAGCCCAACGCCCTGCGCGGCGTGCTGGCGCAGGCCGCGCGCTATCTCGCCGACGGCAGCTGCCCGGTGGGCCTGAACACCTGGCGCTCGGCCTACTGGTCGGCGCAGAGCGCGGTGGCCGGCGCCCTGGCGCTGCTGGACGGCGAACGCAGCGCCTACGCCTTGTGCCGGCCGCCGGGCCATCATGCCCGGCGCGACGCGGCGGGCGGCTTCTGCTACCTGAACAATGCCGCGATCGCCGCCCAGGCCCTGCGCGCGCGCTTTGGCCGCGTGGCCATCCTCGATACCGACATGCACCACGGCCAGGGCATCCAGGAGATCTTCTACGACCGGGCCGATGTGCTCTACGTGTCGATCCACGGCGACCCGACCAATTCCTATCCGGTGGTCGCGGGCTTCGACGATGAGCACGGCCGCGGCGCAGGCGCCGGCCACAACCTCAACCTGCCGATGCCGCACCGTTCGCCCGAGTCAGTCTTCTTCGACAAGCTGGACACGGCGCGCGGCGCCATCGAACGCTTCCAGGCAGACGCGCTGGTGCTGTCGCTTGGCTTCGACATCTACCGCGAGGATCCGCAGTCGCTGGTGGACGTGTCCACCGAAGGCTTCGGCCGCCTCGGCCGCGCCGTTGCCTCACTTGGCCTGCCCACGCTGATCGTGCAGGAAGGCGGCTACCACCTCGATTCGCTCGCCGCCAATGCAAAGGCCTTCTTCGGCGGCATCCAACAGTCAGGAACGGGCGCATGAACGCAATCACGATCAATGGCGAACGCCTGTGGCAAGCGCTGATGGACCTGGCGCAGGTCGGCGCCACGCCCAGGGGCGGCAATGCGCGCCTGGCCCTGACCGCGCTGGACGGGCAGGCGCGCGACCTCGTCACCGGCTGGATGCGAGAGGCCGGCCTGACCGTGCGCATCGACCGCGTGGGCAATATCTTCGGGCGCCGGGCGGGCTGCAACGACGCGCTTGCCCCGGTGACGACCGGCAGCCATATCGACACCCAGCCCACCGGCGGCAAGTTCGACGGATGCTATGGCGTCATGGCCGGACTGGAAGTCATGCGCACGCTCAATGACCACGGCGTGACCACCGAGGCGCCGCTGGAACTGGCGATCTGGACCAATGAGGAAGGCGCGCGCTTCGTGCCGGTGATGATGGGATCGGGCGTGTTCGCCGGCGTTTTCCCGGAGGCCACCGCGTTGGCGGCAGCGGACAACGCCGGCAAGTCCGTTGCCGGCGAACTCGCGGCGATCGGCTATGCGGGCACCGCCCCGGTCGGCCACAAGGTTGGCGCGTACTTCGAGGCGCATATCGAGCAAGGCCCGATCCTCGAGGCCGAGGACAAGGTCATCGGCGTGGTGACAGGGTCGCTTGGCCTGCGCTGGTATGACGTCACGGTGACTGGCATGGAGGCGCATGCCGGCCCCACCCCCATGCCGCTGCGCCGGGACGCCCTGCATGGCGCGTCGTTCCTGTTCCAGGAAGTGACGAAGATCGCGAATGACTTTGCCCCCGATGGGCGGGGGACGGTCGGGGTGGTCAATGTCCACCCGTCTTCACGCAACGTCATCCCGGGGCGAGTGCAGTTCAGCGTCGACCTTCGCCATCTCGATGGCGGCCAGCTTGACCGGATGGAAGCAAGGCTGCGCGCGGCGTGCGCGGCGCTGGCCAGCGGCAGCACGACAGGTGCCGCGCTGGCGGTGGAAGTCGAAGCGATCCAGCGCTTCGAGCCGACGCCCTTCGCGCCCGAGCTTGTGGCGCATGTCCGGCAGGCGGCCGCGGCGCGTGGCTACCGGCATTGGGACATCGTTACCGGCGCGGGCCACGACGCGGTCTACCTGGCCAGGGTGGCGCCGACGGCAATGATCTTCGTGCCGTGCAAGGACGGCATCAGCCACAACGAGATCGAGGACGCCAGGCCCGAGCATCTCGAGGCGGGCGCCAATGTGCTGCTTGCTGCCATGCTGGCGCAAGCCCAGGGCTGAGCCTGGAAGGATCAGCCGGACAGGGAAGTGCCTGCGGCGTTACAGCTCGATCATGGCGAATTCGGCCTTGCCGACGTCGCATTCCGGGCAGCGCCAGTCCTCGGGGATGTCTTCCCAGCGCGTGCCGGGGGCGATGCCGTCTTCCGGCCAACCCTGTTCTTCGTCGTAGACCCAGCCGCAGATCACGCACACCCAGGTCTTGTAGGCGACGGCGGCTTCCAGTTGATCCTGCTGCAAAACACACTCCTGAATCGGCTATGGAACGGATTGTCCGGGCCGAATCATACCGGTTTTCGCGGCCTTGATTGCTGCGCCGCCGCGCGGTGCGCCGCCGGCTAGTCAGCCCGAGAATTGTCCACGATCCGGAAATCCGCCCTGAGCGGGTGTTTCCCGAAGCCACCGCTTATTTTCTTCAGTCGTTATTTCCGGTTTGCGAGCAAATGTATGGTCGCTGTTTCGCGCCGGGATCGTTTTTGCGCCGCCGCAGGCTCTCTCAGCATACGGGACCTATTTAAAAATACCTAATAGCGCACTTAATATTGCCAATGTCTATTACTACATACATTGATCCAGAGTCTGAATTGTCTGTGTCGGCAACACAACGCGAATTGCAACAACAATCATTCGTATTTATATTTCGACTCGCCCAGAGGAAGACCCCATTTTGACCCCTTTCGCGCAACACCGGCCCAGGCATATTCGTGCGTGGCGGCGTAGGACGGCTGGGCCCCGACCGCAGGGGTAGACCAAGACCATAACCATGAATCGCCGCACCCGCATTGCCACCGCGCTGCTCGCGCTGTGCGCCACGCCCGCCGCCACTCTCGCCCAGCAAGCTCCCGCACCTTCAACCACCACCACGCAGATAAAGCCGGCCGCCACGCTGCCGGCAGTGGTGGTCAACGGCGAGGCCTCCCGCGGCGATTTCAACGCCGGCAAGGCGTCGCTGAGCAAGCTGCCGGCCGACCTGCGCGACGTGCCGCAGTCGGTCACCGTGGTGAACAAGGCGCTGATGGAATCGCAGGGCGTCAGCTCGCTGGCCGATGCGCTGCGCAACGTGCCGGGTATCACTATCGGCGGTGCCGAAGGCGGCCAGATCGGCAACAACATCAACCTGAACGGCTTCTCGGCGCGGACCGACATTTACCTGGACGGCTTCCGCGACCGCGGCCAGTACTATCGCGATACCTTCGCACTCGAGCAGGTCGAGGTGCTGATGGGGCCGTCGTCGATGCTGTTCGGCCGCGGCTCTACCGGCGGCGTGATCAACCAGGTCAGCAAGAAGCCGACGCTGAAGGCCGCCACCGAGGTGACCGGCTCGGTCACCACCAACGGCCTGGTGCGCGCCACCGCCGACTACAACACGCCCACGGGCGACACCTCGGCGTTCCGCATATCGGCCATGGCGCAGGACGGCAAGCCGAGCACGCGCGACGAGATGACGGTGCGGGACTTTGGCATCGCGCCGTCGTGGCGCACCGGCATCGGCACCTCGACCGAGATCACGCTGTCGGCGCTGCTGCAGCATAACCGCGACATGCCGGACTATGGCTTCTCGAACCTGAACGGCCATCCGACCAATGTCGACCGCAATACCTTCTACGGCTTCACCGACGACCGCACCATCCAGGACATCGCGTCGCTCAACGCCGGCATCACGCACAAGTTCTCGCCCAACCTGCGGCTGCGCAACCAGACGCAGTTCAACTACGTTGAGACCGATGCCCGGGAGACCGCGCCCAACTCGGTTGGCTCGGTCGGCGCCAGGGGCTTCACGCCGCTCACCACCAGCACGCTGCCGCTGGACCAGCTCTTTGTTCGCCTGCAGAGCCATGACCGCAAGATCCGTGACTACTCGATCTTCAACCAGACCGAACTGACCGCCAGCTTCGACACGGGCCCGGTCAAACACACGCTGCTGGTGGGGGCCGAAGTGGGCCACGACGGCTACAACAACCAGAACTACTATCGCAACGGCAGCTGCAACGGCGTGGCGCTGAACCCGGCCGCCACTGCGACCGCCGCGGCTGGCACCTCCGGTTTCGTGGCCTGCGAGCCGCTGGTCAATCCGGCCTACACCGCGTCGCCGGCCAGCGTGCCCACCAGCACCGGCAACCTGCAGGGCGGCTCGGCCAATACGCTGGCGGCCTACCTGAACGACTCGATCGAGTTCAGCAAGCAATGGAAGGCGGTGGCGGGCGTGCGCTACGACCGCTACATGGCCAGCATCACCAACTCGGTCAACTCGACCAACACCCTGGGCAACACCGCACTGGCCAATGCCGAGCAGACGGTCAACTTCACCAGCGTGCGCCTGGGCGGCATCTGGCAGCCTACCGAGGCGCAGTCCTACTACGTGTCGTACGGCACCTCGTTCAACCCATCGCTGGAGCAGCTGACCGGCACCGTGGGCCAGCAGAGCCTGGACCCCGAAAAGAACAAGTCCTATGAAGCGGGCGGCAAGTGGGACCTGCTTGGCGGCGACCTGTCGCTGACGTCGGCAATCTTCCAGATCACCAAGGACAACGCCCGCAGCCAGATCGACGCCACCACCTATGCGCTGAGCGGCAAGATCCGCGTCAACGGCTTCCGCGCGGGCGCCACCGGACGCATCACCAGCCGCTGGCAGGTGTTTGCCGGCTACACCTACCTGGATGCCGAGATCGTCAACGGCATTGCCGCCAACACCACCGGCAAGGTGCCGACCAACACGCCCAAGCACACCACCACCGCCTGGACCAGCTACGCCTTCCTGCCCAACTGGGAAATCGGCGGCGGTGCCTTCTATATGTCGGAACGCTTTGCCAACAATACCAACACCGTCCAGGTGGGCAGCTTCGTGCGCTGGGACGGCATGCTGGCCTACCACCAGCCGAAGTACGATGTGCGGCTGAATCTGTTCAATATCTTCGACAAGAAGTATTACGATGCGCTGATTCAGTCCGACGGCGGGCGGTCCGTACCCGGCACCGGCCGCACGGCGATGCTTTCGTTCACCTACCGGATGTAACCCGCGGCTGGCGGCCCCCTGGTGCCGCCGGTCGTGGCGCCAGGAGCCCCATGCTAGTCGTCATCCCCAAAGTTCTCAGCGCCGAACAGGTCGGCGCCCTGCGCCAGCGCCTGGAGCAGGCCGGCGAGGCCTGGGTGGACGGGCGCGTCACCGCCGGTTACTCGGGTGCGCCGGTCAAGTTCAACCAGCAGATCGACGAACGCTCGGAAGTGGCACGGGAGTGCCAGCAGCTGATCCTGTCGATGCTGGAGCGCAATCCGCTGTTTATCAGCGCGGCGCTACCCAACATCGTCTATCCGCCGATGTTCAACCGCTACAGCGAAGGAATGACCTTCGGCGCCCATGTGGACGGCAGCGTGCGCATCCATCCGTACGACGGGCGCAAGCTGCGCACCGACATCTCGGCCACCCTGTTCCTGTCGGAGCTGGACAGCTACGACGGTGGCGAGTTGCAGGTGCAGGACACCTACGGTGCCCATTCGGTCAGGCTGGAGGCCGGCGACATGGTCGTCTATCCCGCCACCAGCCTGCACCAGGTCACCCCGATCACGCGCGGCGTGCGGCTGGCCAGCTTCTTCTGGATCCAGAGCCTGGTGCGGGACGATGCCCGGCGTGCGATGCTGTTCGATATGGACAATGCGATCCAGACCTTGAACCAGACCGGCGCCGATGAGGGCGCCCGGAGGACGCTGGTGGGGTGCTATCACAATCTGCTGAGGCAGTGGGGCGAAACGTGAGATCGGGGCGCCTCGCGGTGTGATGGCATGACACGCCCGCCATGCGGCGGGCGGCCTTGCAAATCGTCTCCCCCGGCGTCTACCCGCGGATGGAGAAGTCCACGCGGTTGGGCGCGCCCTTGTCCTTGATGCCCTCGGCGCTGAGCTTGGGCGCGGTCAGGAACAGCCGGCTTTCCGGCACCTTGCCCTCGCGTTCAAGCGACTGCTTGACCACCAGTGCGCGTTGCTCGGCCAGGCGCTTCAGGTCGGCCTCGGTGACCGTGGAGTTGGCCATCAGCAACTTTTCCATTTCCTCGGGCGGCAGGGATTTAGTGAAGCCGACGAAATTGCGCGGCTTCTTCATGGAAGTGCGCTTGTAGACCTGCTCCAGGTACTTCGGGTATTCCTGTTTCGAGACCTTGATCTCGGCGCCCTGCTCGCCGGCTTCGTCGTTGCCGGCCTCGCCGCCCGCCTGTGCGCTGTCGCGCTGGTCGCGCCGCTTCTGCTCGGCCACGCGCGCATCCAGCCACGCGCGGCGCGCGCCGGCCTCGTCGGTGGCCGGGTCGATGCGGCCGCTGATTTCCAGCCGCAGCGACGGCCTGTCATTGAGCGCCTGGCCCAGCTTGGCGATCTTGTCCTTGGCCGCCGGCGTCAGCGTCGCGGTGCCGGGCGCGAACTCGACGTAGCCCAGTTCCTCGCCCCCGCCGCCGCCAAAGGCCGAGGCGATCAGCGAGAACGGCGACGTGATCGCCTTGGTCAGCAGGTTGACGATCACGCGCACGATCACGCCGCCGATGCTGAACTCCGGATCCGACAGCGAGCCCGACACCGGCAGGTTCACGTCGATCACGCCGTTGCGGTCCTTCAGCAGCGACACCGCCAGCAGCACCGGCAGCTTGGTCGCATCCGGGCTGTCGACGCGCTCGCCGAAGGTGAGCTGGTCCAGGAACAGGTGGTTGCTCGCATCGAGCTTGCCGTTCTCGATCTTGTAGGCCACGTCCACCGTCAGCTTGCCCTTGGTGATCGGGTAGCCGGCGTACTTGGCCGCATAGGGCGTGAGCCGGGTCAGTTCCACGCCCGAGGCCTTGGCGGCAATGTCCAGGAACAGCTGCTCACCCAGCGGATTGAGCTTGCCGCTGATATTGACCGGCGCATCGTCGTCGATGCGGCCATCCAGCACCAGGTCGGCCGGGGTGGGGTCGCCCGACGACACCTTGGACACCTTGCCCTTCATGCCGGTCAGGTTGGCCGAGTAGTTGGGCTTGACGAAGAAGTCCGAGAAATTGATGTTGCCCTTCTCGAGCGAGACCCCGCCGATGCGCACCTGCGGCTTGGGCCCGCCCGGCTTCTGCTCCACCTGGGCCGTGCGCGTATCGCCGACCTGCACCGGCGGCGTTGCCGGCGCCGATGCCGGGCTGGCCTGCGTCAGGCTGGTGGACGGCGCTGCCTCGCCCTTCGCGGCGCCGCCGGCCATCACGTCCTGCAGGTTCAGGCGGCCGTTGGCGTTCAGGATCACGCGGGCATAGAAGTCAGACAGCGCGACATTGCCCAGGCTCACGCGCATCGGCCCCTTGCTCTCGTCCATGGCAAAGTCGATGCCCGACACCGCCAGCGAGCGCCAGCGCAGGAAGTCGTCGCCGCTGATACGGTCGACCGTGCGCACGTTGCCGGATAGCACGTTGCCAGCGAATTGCGCCGCGATGGGCTTGCCTGTGGGCGCGTCGACATTGAGCTTGCCCTTGACCGTCAGCGTGCCGCTGCGCAGCGCGGCATTGAAGCGGTCGGCCAGGTAGGGCTGCAGCGGGCGCATTTCCACCTCGCGCAGATCCAGTTGCAGGCGGCTGGCCGGGACGGTCGGCAGCACCGAACCGTCCACGCCGATCACGCCGCGCTGGCCTGACTCCGCATGCAGCCTGACCGGTACCGCCGCCGGCGTCAGCGGCCAGGCGATGGCGCCGGTGGCGAGCGCGATATTGCGGAACTCGTGGATCACCGGGCGGCCGCGGTTGGCCTCGGCTGGCTGGTAGTCCGCCAGGCGCGCGCTGCCGCCGTCAAAAGTGACCTTGCCGATGTTGGCCTTCCAGCCGCCGGGGGCTGGCGCGCCGCTGGCGGTGGCTGCGGCCGGTGCGGCCTGGCGCGGCGTGGCGCGCGCCTGCTGTGCCGATTCCGTGGCCCACAGTCGCGCCATCTCGATCAGCTGGCCGTGGTAGTCGCGCGTGGCGGCGATCTGCGGCTGCGCCAGCGTGACCTGGCTGGTGGCGAAGGTCTGTTTGGCGAGGTCGAACTGGATATCTTCCAGCACCAGCTTTTCCGCACGCAGCAGCGGCAGGTTGGCGCCTTCGCGGTCGGCGGCGGCGCGCTCGCGTTCGCGGCGGCTGGCGCGGGGGCCAGCGTTGCCGTTGGCAGTGGCCCGCTCCTGCGCGTCAGCGCCGGCGCGGGCGGCCGCGGATACCGGCATCGTCACCGGCTCGCGCGTCGCGACATAGAGCGGCGCCAGCTCCAGCCGCGACTTTTCCAGCACGAACTGGAACTGCGGCGTGGCCCACGCCATGCGGTAGTGCAGCTCGGCATTGACCGCGGTCTCGCCGAACTGGCTGCGCAGCTCGCGCGGCCACCACGCGGCAAACCCTTGCGGGCGCAGGCCGGTGGTTTCCAGCGTGCCGGCCAGCGTGCCGTCGCGCAGCAACAGGTCGCCGGTGTGGTGCAGCGTCTGGCCGTCGGCCACGGTCAGCGTGGCGTCGATGCGGGCCGGCTTGTCCCCTTCCGTGCCGGCAAAACCCTTGACCTCGGCATCGAGCGGGCCGAGCGCAAGCTTGCCCTGGCCCGACGGCGCCAGCGCGTCCTCAAACCCCAGCCTGGCCTGCTTCACGACGATGCGGTCGACCGCATAGCGCCACGGCACGTCCTTGGCTGCCGTGGCCGGCGGCGCCGCGGGCGTTGCCTGGGCGCCTGACGCCGCGACGGGCGCGGATGCCGGTGTCGGTGCCGGCGCCACACCATCGGTGGACTTGCTGACCGCCTGCGGCAGGAACGCCGTGGCCAGGTTCAGCGAGCCATCCGCGCGCCGTGCGGCTTCCACGCCGAGCCCTTCAATCTCCACGCTGCGCAGCTGCGCGCGGTGGGCCAGCGGCTCGAGCTTGCCGATATCCACTGCCAGGCGGCCGCTCTTGACCAGCGGCTGGCCGGCGCGCGTGACGACCTCGGCATCGCGCAGCGCGGCCGTGCCCATCACCAGCATCTCCTGCGTGTCCTTCTGCTGGCGGAAGGCCACGGTCAGGCGCGTGTCGAGCTTGCCGGACTTGACCTCGGCATCGCGCAGCGGCGGCGCGAACGCCATCAGCCGCGCGACCTCCAGGCCGTCAAGGTTGACGTTGAGCCGGGTCTGGCGCGAATCGGCAAACGGCAGCACCTCGCCATCGAGCGCCAGCGGCGTGCCGTTGACCTGTGCGCTCAGCGTGGGCCGCGTCACGATCTCGACGTCATGCGGCAGGTTCGACAGGAACGGCAGGGTCAGCGTCAGGTTGTCGACGCGCAGGCTGGAACCGAGCTGCTTGTCGTCATAGCTGAAGCTGGTGCCGGTGACCGCGATGTTGTTGACCGAGAAGCGCGCGGGCTTGGCATCGGGCGGCTTGGGCGGCAGGGCCGCAAGCTTGTCCTGGACATCGGCAAAGCTCATGCGGCCGTCGGCGCCGCGCAGCACGTGCACGGCCAGCCGGTCGACATGCAGGTTGTCCACCACCGGCGCCAGGTGCCAGACCGAGGCCAGCGAAGTATTGGCCTCGGCCTCGCCCAGCGTCAGCGCGGGGGTCTTGCCGTCGCGCTCATAGATAGTGAGGTCCGTCAGCGTGGCCGCCAGCTCGAACGGGCGCACGTGGGCCTTGCCCAGCGTGACCTTGCGCCCCAGCGCCTCGGTCGCGTTCTTTTCAATCAGGTATTTGAGCAGCGGCGGGCCGCCAAAATACCCCGCCAGCCCGAACACCGCGAGCGCCGCGACCACGCCGCTGGCGACGCGCGTCGCCAGCCGGCCGCGTGGCGTGGCAGCCACTGCCTGGATGGATTGCTTGAAAGCCATGTCGTTCCAGAAGATCTGACCCCGCATTCCGATGCTGCACGATGGTTTGTGCCCCGGATTTCACATTTTTCGACATTATGGCAACGGTTTCGGACAAAGCAAAGAAATCAGAATTGCCCCCTCAACGCCGCATAGGCCGATCTGGTATCTTTACGTCCTTTGCGAAGCGTTTCGTCGCAAGCCTGCGGCTTACCCGCCACATCGTGCCTGCCTCCCCTGCGCTGTACCCACCGGCCACACCCATCACGTATTCCGTGCTGCGCGCTTCGCATGCGATCTCTTCCATGCGAGTCCATTCATGTCTACCACCAGCAGTACCGCCGTGGGTGTCGGCGGCGCGCCGCGAGCCAGCGCGCGCCCGCTGACCGGCCAGGATTACAAGACCCTTGCCCTTGCCGCGCTTGGCGGCGCCCTTGAGTTCTACGACTTCATCATCTTCGTTTTTTTCGCGACGGTCATCGGGCAGCTGTTCTTCCCGCCGTCGGTGCCGGACTGGCTGCGCCAGTTGCAGACCTTCGGCATTTTCGCGGCCGGCTACCTGGCCCGGCCGCTGGGCGGCATCATCATGGCGCACTTCGGCGACCTGCTCGGCCGCAAGAAGATGTTCACCCTGTCGATCCTGCTGATGTCGGTGCCCACGCTGCTGATGGGCCTGATGCCCACCTACCAGTCGATCGGCCTGGCCGCGCCGGTGCTGCTGCTGGTACTGCGCATTCTGCAAGGCGCGGCCGTCGGCGGCGAAGTGCCCGGCGCCTGGGTGTTCGTCTCGGAGCACGTGCCGGCGCGCCATGTCGGCTATGCCTGCGGCACGCTGACCGCGGGGCTGACTGCCGGCATCCTGCTGGGTTCGCTGGTCGCCACCGGCATCAACAGCGTCTTCACCCCGGCCGAACTGGCCGACCACGGCTGGCGCGTGCCGTTCCTGATCGGCGGCGTGTTCGGCATCGCCTCGATGTACCTGCGGCGCTGGCTGCATGAGACCCCGGTCTTCGCCGAACTGCAGCAGCGCAAGGCGCTGGCCGCGGAAATGCCGCTGAAGTCGGTGGTGCGCAACCACCGCGGCAGCGTCGCGGTGTCGATGCTGCTGACCTGGATGCTGTCGGCCGGCATCGTGGTGGTGATCCTGATGACGCCCACCTTCCTGCAGAAGCTGTACGGCTTTGACGCGCGCACGGCACTGGTCGCCAACAGCGTTGCCACGCTGTGCCTGACGGTCGGCTGCGTCGTCTCCGGCGCGCTGGCCGACCGCATCGGCGCGCGCCGCACGCTGTTCTTCGGCGGCCTGCTGCTGGCCATCTGCGCCTACGCGTTCTACACAACCATCTTCACCCGCCCCGACCTGCTGCTGCCGCTCTATGCGCTGGCCGGCTTCCTGGTCGGCACCATCGGCGCGGTGCCGTTCGTGCTGGTCAATGCATTCCCGGCGCAGGTGCGCTTCTCGGGCCTGTCATTCTCGTACAACGTGTCGTATGCGATCTTCGGCGGGCTGACGCCGATGGTCGTCACGCTGATGCTGAAGCAGGATCCGCTGGCGCCGGCCCACTACGTGGTCGCCCTGTGCGTGCTGGGCATGGTGACCGCGCTGTTCGTCAAGGACCGCTCGCGCGGGTGACGCTGCTGCTGCAATGAAAAAGGGAGGGCAGGCGCCCTCCCTTTTTTCATGCGCGCTTCTTGCGCATTGGTGCCGCCGGACTTCAGCGCCGGTGCTGGCTGAAGAACTGCCACATCATCGAGCTGGCATCCGGGCCGATATCGCTGTGGTAGCCATAGCTGGCGTCCCCACCGCTCCAGGCGTGGCCCAGGCCCTCCACTTCCACCAGCGTCACCAGGTCGCGGCGCCAGCGGCCGAAGCGGTATTCATGGGACCGGCCCGGCGCTTCGTCATCCGGGTTGGACCGCTCGGGCGTACCGGCGAGCCGGTCTTCCAGGCCGTTGTAGGCCAGGAACTGCCGCGCCAGCAGACGGCCGTTGACCGGATGCACGGCATCGTCGGCCAGGCCGTGGATCACCAGCGCGGGCATCTCGGGACCGCCCGGCGTCACGCCGGCGGCATCCAGCAGCCATGACGGCTCGGCGGCCGAGCCTTGCTGCATCGCCCGCAGGCCGGCGCGCGGGTTGTCGGCCGCGCCGATGACCACGCCGGAATGCAGGGCCGCGGCCGCCACCTTGCCCGGGTAGCGCAACGCCACCAGCGCGGCCATGGCCGCGCCGGCGGACATGCCGGCCAGGTAGATCTCGCGCTCGCGTACGTCGTGGCGCGCGGCCAGCGTATCGATCAGCGCGGCCACCGCCTGCGCCTCGCGTCCGCCCTCGGCGGCACCCAGGTCGAACCACTGCCAGCAGCGCTGCACCTGGCGCCGCAAGGGTTGTTGCGGGTAGGCCACGATAAATCCCTCGCGCTCGGCCAGCGCATTCATGCGGGTGCCGGCCGACAGGTCATCCGGCGTCTGGCGGCAGCCATGCAGCACTACCACCACCGGCAACGGGCCGCGATGGGCCTTGGACGGTATGTAGAGGTGATACGAGAGTTGCGGCACCAGTTCGCCGGGCAGCGGCGCCAGGCGCAGCCTGTGCGCCTGCCAGGTACCGGGCAGGGAATCCGGCGCGGGTGCCGGCCGGGCGGGCCGGACTTTGCCCGGCGGGCCAGCAGGGCGAGCCGGTGTGAGCGGATTCAGCGAATCCATGCGGCCCAGCCAGGACTTCACCTGGGCTTCTGTGCGGGCTTGCGCGCGGCTCAGTCGCCGGATCTGCGCATGCCAGTCAGCGGCGAGGCTTTTGGTCATGAGGACTCCTGGTCGTGTGACGGAATCTCCCCCCTATGCCTTTATTGTTGCGTTGCAGCATACCATAATCAGCCTTACGTCCACCGGCGTGCCCCCGTCGTTATGGCACAAACGCAACGCGCCTCGCCCCCGCGATGCGAAATTTCTAAATTAGCAATACGAAAGAATGCAGATCGCAGCGAGATGGCTTGCGTTGCCGGCGTCTTATACTTGGCCATCGCCACCGGAGGACAATGACACCATGCCGGACAGCGGCGCCCCAGCCTGCCTGCTCTGCCTCTTTCGCCACGTTTGCCATAGCGCGGGGGCGCAAGCTCCCCTGTCGCACGCACCGGTGGCGCTGCAGCCGCAGCGGGTGGAAGTGCGCACCGGCGAGCATGTTTTCCGCCAGGGGCGCCCTGCGCTGACGGTCTACCCCCTGCGCCATGGCAGCGCCAAGCAGGTCTATGAATCGCCGCTGGGCTGGCGGCAGGTAACGGGTTTTTCGCTGCCCGGCGATGTGCTGGGGCTTGAGCCGCATGAAGGCCCGCTCCACGGGACCGCCGCCATCGCGCTGCAGGACTCGGTGGTTTGTGCTGTATCGGTCGAGTCCCTGCGCGCGCTCATGCAGGCCGCCCCATTCCGTGAAACGGTGCTGGACGCGATGCGCCGCAATGCCGAGCGCGAACGCGTGCTGCTGGTGGCAGTGGGATCGATGAGGGCGCCGCAGCGCCTGGCCATGCTGCTGCTCGACCTGGCCGGCGAGCAGGCGCGCCGCGACGGCAACCGCGACGGCGCGCTGACGCTGGCCATGTCGCGCACCGACATCGCCAGCCTGCTCGGGCTGACCCTGGAAACGGTGTCGCGGCTGCTGTCGCGCTTTGCCTCGGTCGGGCTGATCTCGGTGCGCCAGCGGCACCTGCGCATCATCGACCGCGACGGGCTGGCCTCGGTCTATGCCGACCTGGATCCGGCCCCGCGCCAGGCGGCGGCCAGATCAGACGCCTACGGCGCGGAGTTCGGCGAACCTCGGCTGGCCTAGACGGCTGGCCGGGGCGCAAGAGGGCTCAGTGGTCCGCCACGAGCTGCCAGCCGGCCGGCGAAAAACTGCGGATAGTCCTGGCGCGCGATGCCGTGCTGGACCCGAGGTCGCGCTCATAGAACACGCGGTCGCTGCCGAGCATGAAGGTGTGCACGCCGGTATCGCCATAGCGGGCCGGCCATGCAATCAGGCCGTACTTGGCGTCGCTGCCCTTGGCCGGCGGCAGGATCCGGTAGTGGTAGCCGTAGAAGGCGTCTGCGGCTGCGTATCCGGGCCACGGCCAGCGCATCGGGACCGATCGGGCTGGCGTCCTGCTCGCTGGCCGCGGGCCAGTACAGGCCGTTGGTCTTGCCCGGCGCGCTGATCAGCTGGGTGGCGTAGCGCCCCTGCCCCACCTGCTCTGCGTAGCGCTGCTGGGCATCGGCCAGCTGCAGCAGCGTTTCCATCGTCACCAGTTCATTGCGCCCGAGCCGGCGGCGGCGCACTTCCTGCTGGCCGGCGCGCAGGTCGAACTGCCAGCCGTCCTTCTGCTTCGCCAGCGGCACGAGGAAGGTCCATCCGCTCTGCCCGACCTCGATCAGCGCGCGGCGCTCGCCATCGGGCTGTACGGCATGGTGGCGCGCCCAGGCGCCAAGGAATTCATAGACATCGTCCCGGTCGATGGCGCCCTGCGGCACCAGCGACTGGTATTGCTTGCCCAGCACGCGCTGCAGGGCGTCGCCGTCGCTGCGCGCGATGGCATCGCCCAGCGCCTCGGCGGCCGCGTCAGGACCCGGGAACACCTGCTGGGCCATCGCCGGCAGGCCCAGGGACAGGGCGACGGCCGCCACCAGCGTGCGCAGCGCGCGCTCCGGCTGCAGCAGAGAATGGGTTATCGGTCATGCGCATCATGACTTACCGACCATGGCCGAAATGTTCACCGCCGCCGCCCAGTCCACCACCCTGGCGCCCGCCGCCGTTCTGGTGGAACCCGCCTGGGCGCGCATGCGGCGCTTCCCGCTGCGGCGTTGCCGCGTGCTGGGTCTGCTGGCGCACGCGGTCGCCGTTGCCGGCACCGCGCAGCGCGCTGTCCCGGTTGGCATTGCGGGCACGGTCGCGGGCCTGGGCCTGGTCTGCGCGCTGGCGGTCGGCACTTGCCGGCCGCGGATTCTGCACGCCACCGCCGGCCGCACCGGGCCGCGAGCGCTCTGCCGCCCCGCCCGCATGGCCCGCATGGCCCGGGATGGATTGTCCGGTACGGCCCTCGAAGGACTGCGCGGCGCGCTCACGCGCCTGGTCGCGCTGGGAAGGCTGGCGCTGCACCCCGCCGCCAGCAGGCCCCACGCGCTGGCCGGCTTGCGCACCCTGCTGGCGGCTGGCGAGGCCAGACTGGCGCTGCTGGTCATAGCGACCGCGCACCGCCGCATTGTTGTAGGGCACGTTGCCGCGGTTGGCGGGGTTGTGCTGCCAGTTCACGTTGGCACGATTGACGTCCAGGCGCTGGTTGACGTTGATGTTGTTGTAGCGGTTCACATTGATGTTGACGTCATGGCTATTCCAGTTGAACCCGCCCCACATCGCATCGACCGCCGCCACGCCAAGCCCGAAGCCGATGCCCGTTACCAGTGCCGTGGCAAACACGGAGCCGGGCGGCGGCGGGTAGTACGCCGGCGGATACGCGGGGTACGCCCAGGTGCCGTAGACCGTGGTCGGGTTGTAGGCCGGCACGTAGACCACTTGCGGATTGGCCGGCTCGATCTGCACGATCGTGGTGCCGCCGGTGGTCTGCGTCACGACCTTCTGCTGCTCGGTCGTCTTCAGCGTGCCCGCGTTCGCGCCTGCACCCGCAGCCGCTGCACCGAATCCATCACGTCGTTGGGCTGGGCCAGGAAAGCGTCGCCGACCGACTGCACCGACTGCGGCTGGCGGCCCATCATGTCGAGCACGGACGGAAACGCGGCCAGCGACTGCACGCTGGGGTCCCAGGCCTGGCTGGCGACTGCCTTGGTCGCAGCATCGCCAGACAGGCTGGGATTCGCCTTGGACCATTGCGCCGCAGCCGCGACATCAGCCGGAAAGGCGGCCGCCATCAGCACCTGCGACAGCAGCGCATCGGGATACAGCGCAATCGGCGCGGTCAGCTGGTCAAGCTGGGCATTGCTCAGTTTGGACTGCGCCATCGCTGGCCCGTGCGGCGCCATCAGCATCAGTGCCAGGCACCATGCGAAGAGGTGTTTGAAACAGTGCATGTAGGCTCTCCACAAGTACGCAGGTGACGGCCTGCTGCCGGGGGGCGCCTCAGCGGCGCTGCTGCGCGCACTCCTGGCGATACGCCTCTTCCAGGCGCTTGCGATCTGCCTGCCGTTCCAGTGTCGGATAGGTGCGCCCGTCGGCAGTGGCTACCGACGACTTGCCGGTGGACCACTGCGGCCCGCCGGGCAGCGCGTTGATCTGGTCCAGCAATGACTGGCAGTGCTGCCGCTGCGACGCGGACAGCGTGCCATCAGGTCCTTCCACCACGGCCGTGGCTTCGTCCAGCATCCGTGGCGGCGGCGGGGCCACCATCGGGGTGCCGGCGGCCGCGGCCGCCGATGCAGCACTGGCCGCCCACGCCGGGACAGCCACCATGGCGGCGCATGCCAGCACGCCCGCCTTGATCAGAAACTTCGTCAAACCAATACTCCAGAACCCTCCGCGGTATGTGGAACCGACACCGCGGCGCATTGCAGGAACCGTCCGCCGCTAGCGATCCTTGCCTGTGCCATTGCGGCGGCCGGTACGGTTGCGCATCAGCTCAAGCTTGAGCAGCGCATCCGCAAGCATACTCTTCAGCCGGGCATTCTCTTCCTGCAGCTCGCGCAACTTGCGGCCGTCACGTGCATCCCCCTGGCTGGGCTGGCCATAACGGGCACGCCATCCGTAGAACGAAGCATCGCTGAAACCATAGCGCGCGCACAGCTCGCGCACTGGCACGCCACTGGCCGCCTCGGCCAGGTAGCTGCGGATCTGCTCTTCCGAATACCGTCTGTTCACGAATCTCTCCGCATCACAACAGCGGGCCTCAAGCGGCGCCAGCCGCGCCGCCAACCGTGCCGACTCTGGCCCTACGTTAGCCCAGGGCCGCGCCAAAAGGCAATTCAGTGTCTTCGCTGCGCGAGTTAAGAAAATTATCTCTGCGCAAGCTGCTGCGTGCGCTGGCGCGCATTGCCAAATTTCGTTAAGCCAATTTGGAATCTAGTTAGACCATTGGCGCTGCGCATCGCGGAAACGGAAATGCCGGCCCCCATATCACATGAGCATGACGGCCTTCTGCACGGCGGTGGTCGTGCATGAATCGGCCCGCAACCCCGATTTCAAGCCATGTATTGATGTACGGACAAAGACGTGCTAAAGAAAATTAGAAGACTGCCCTCAATTCAAGTTTCTATGACTTTCGCTGAGCATGTATTAAGATTCCTCGGCACAACTAAATTTCGCACGCCTTCGCGCGGCGCCCTGGCGGCGCCGGCAGAAGAGCGGCCAGGCAGCCCGCACCACCCTGACGTTGTACGGTGCGCATTCCACGCTGCCAACATGTACCGGGCCTGAAGGATCGAGTCGTCACTGCGCCATTTGTCGACGCAAGTCGGACATTTAGGAGTCGTGCCATGCGTTTTCGCAGCATCCTGCCCGGGCCTTTGCCCGCCTGGTTTTCATCCGGACATGCCCGCATTGCTCGCCGTGCATGCCGTTTGCGCCTGTCCCAGTCAGGGACCGGATCATTGCCCTGACACCTGGCCGCTCTTGCGCCCCATGCGCAGTGCAGTACGCGTCGGACAAGCAAAAAAACAGCGAAAACAAAGTCGTGGATCGGGAGAAGTCGGAATGCGTCACGTCAGCACGAAGTTGTTGCATGTCTTTGTCCTCGTCATGGAATACCGGGACCTCAGCGCCGTTGCAGCCTGCACGCAGGGACGCGTGCCCACGGTGGCCTACAGCCTCGCGCGCTTGCGCGAAATCACCGGCGATCCGCTGTTCGTCAAGCGCAACGGGATGCTCGAACCCACTCCGCACGCCCTGCGCCTGGAGCAGACGGCGCGGCAGATCCTGGCCAAATGGAACCAACTGGTGCGCCCCGGCGAGCCTGGCCTGAGCAAGCGCCGTGACGACGGCAGGCGCGTCTCGATCGGCTTTTCATCGTCGATCGGCGACCCGGTCATCACCGAGATCCTGACGGCACTGTGCGAGCAGTTTCCGCAAGACAGCTTTGTCACGCGTCCGGTGATTGCCGACGCCGCGCTTGCCGGCCATCTCGGCAGCGGCGAACTGGACTGCGCCTTCGTCGTCGACAGCGGCCACGATCCCGAATGCGTGCGCCAGCACAACATCATGGCCACGCCGCGCCGGCTGGTCAGCGCCACGCGCGGCGGCAGCCATGACGAAGGCGAAAGCGAAAGCGACTGGATCCTGCTGCAGGAAGACTGCGAGGCCGGCAGCCCGCTGCGGACCTTCCTGAGCCGCCAGGCCAGCACCCCGGGGCATCGCGAGACCGTGGTCCCGTCATGGCATACCCAGATCACGCTGCTGCATTCGGCCGGGGGCATCTGCCCGGTGCTGGACTTCAACGTGCCGCTGGTCACGCGCGAGCGCTCGACGCGCCTGCTAGCACCGCCAAGCAGCTTCCCGGAATGGGCCGCACTGCATTTCTGGGCACCGGAGCGCAGCGGCGACAAGGGCGTGCTGCGCGACATCATGGACGTCGGCAGCGCCGTGCTGCGCGACCCGCTCAAGGCCATCGACGGCCGCCGCAACGGGCGCCCCGCAGCCCACGCGCAGCCCGCGCCGGCCTGACGCAACTCCCGCAGCACCGGCGTCCGGAAGGCGCTGGCAGCCGCATGGCGCCAGCGCCTTTTTCTTTGGCCTCGCAGCAGCGGCGGCGTCTTTATTGCAGTCTTGAGACATTTTTCCGAGCGCTGACCTTGCGCTACACTCGCGCGACTTTGGCCCGCTCAGGCCGATGCGCCATGGCGGCGCTTTGCGAATCCTCCTAGTTTCGCCAGGCCGCGCTGCCGATATCCTGCAATGGCATTGCAGCGGTCCGGCCGTCTCCCGTTTGGCCCGGTCCCGGGGCAATGCATGCAGTTGTCTGGCGTCGTATTGTTTGGCGTCGTTTTTGCGCCGCACGTCTCGCTGACGTGCGGCGTTTTCTTGATGTCGGCGCTGCCACGAACCAGAATCGAGCAGCAACCAGATGACATTGAGGATCCTGCTTGCCGACGACCACCCCCTGGTAAGCGCGGCCGTCGCGGACCGCTTGTATACCCAGACCGGGTGGGAGGTGTGCGGCAGCGTGACCAGCGCGACGGCCTTGCTGAACAGCGTGGAAAGCCTACGTCCCGATGTCGTGATCACCGACTACCACATGCCCGCACAGGGCGAGGGCAACAGCGACGGCCTGCGCCTGCTTGCCAGCCTGCGGCGGCGGCATCCGTCGCTGGCCGTGATCGTGCTGACCTCACCAATCCGCTGGTGCTGCGCTCCATCCTCGACACCCAGGTGCACGGCCTGTTGCTCAAGGACTCGCCGCTGTCAGAACTGGTGACTGTGGTTTGCCGTATCCAGCGGGGCTTCCACTACATCGGCAAATCCGCGCTGGAAGTCCTGTCGCAGGCCGATCCGGGCAACCCGGCCGCACCCGGCCAGGCCGGCGCGGAGCGCCTGTCCCGGCGTGAAATGGAAGTATTGCGGCTGTACCTGACCGGGCGGTCCGTGAGCGAGATCGCTGTCCTGCTCTGCCGCAGCGTCAAGACCATCAGCCGGCAGAAGAACTGCGCCATGCAGAAGCTCGGCGTCACCAACGACCGGGAACTGTTCGAATTTGCGGCGCTTAACGGCATGCTGCTGACTGCCTGAGCACCAGCGGCACGAGCGCAGCCGTATCAGGCGGCGTCGGCTGCCTGTGCCGCGTGGGCCTGCGCGTAGGCGATGCCGGCCTCCAGCCGCGCCAGGCCGCGCGACAGCTCGCGCATGGTCGACGGCGACACCTCGGCCAGCACATCCTCCAGGAAAGCTGAGCGCAGCGGCATGGCTTGCGCCACCACCTGCTGGCCGGTCCGTGACAGCGTGACGTGCGTCACGCGGTTGTCGCGTTCCGAGGTGCTGCGCTCCACCCAGCCAAGTTCCTGCATGGCCTTGAGCTGCCGCGTCAGCGCGCCGGGGTCCATGCCGACCAGGTCAGCCAGCGCCTTCTGGCCGATCGCGCCCTCCTGGTGATGCAGCGCATGCAGGATGCGCCAGCGGGGCAGCGGCAGCCCCAGGCGCTGCTCGAACGCGGCCGCGTAGGCGCGGTAGGTGCGGCCGAACTGCTGCAGTACGGCCACGCTTTGTCGCTCCAGTTCCATCCGTTTTCCTCAGGTTACGTTGCAGGCCGGCGCGTCAGTCGGCGGCCATGGCGGGCGCCGGCGCCCGGGTCAGCTTGATCGACGGTACCCGGCGGGCGCACCACACGCCCAGCGCGGCGGCCACCGCAGCGACCACCAGGCCGAGGTGGATGGCACTGACCAGCGACACGCGCGCCTGCTCCAGCAGCAGGGCGCCATTGTGCCCGGCTTGCTCAAGCTGGCCGAGCAACGCGACTTGCGACGCCTTGTCGATCAGCACCTGCGGGTCCGCCATGCGCGCCGTCCACTGTCCGGCATTGGCGGCGGCCAGCGCATGTTCCACACCTCCGGTATAGCTGCGCGTGACCAGCGTGCCCACGATCGCGGTGCCAACCATGCCACCCACCATGCGCAGCGATTGCAGCATGGCCGTGGCAATGCCAAGGTGTTCGCGCCCTGCTGTCTGCTGCGCGAACACCGTCAGGTTCGGCATGATGAAGCCGAGCCCGAACCCGCCGATCAGCATGATCGTCAGCAAGACGCCGTGCGGCATACTGCGCGTGGCCTGCGACAGGCCTAGGCAGGACACCGCCAGCATGCCAAAGCCGGCATAGAGCATGGTATTCGGGCGGCGAATGCGCGTGACGATGCGGCCGTTAAGAATGCTGCCCACGGTAATGCAGACCACCAGCGGCGTGATCAGGATGCCAGCCTCCTTCGGCGAATAGCCAAAGCCGCCCTGGAACAGCAGCGGCGCATAGAGCAGCAGCGCGAACATGGTGAAGCCCGTGAACACCGCCAGCTGAAACAATGGCGCCAGCCCCGGGTTGCGGAACATCTCCACCGGCAGGATCGGGTTGGCACAACGCTGCTCCCACTGCCACAGCGCCACCAGTGCCACCGCCGCCAGCACCAGCAAGCCGCCGGTATAGGCGTCGATCCCGCGCGCCGGCAGCAGTTCAACGCTCAGCTGCACGCACCCCAGCCCGCCTGCGATCAGCAAGGCACCGAGCCAGTCCACGCGGATCGGCCCGCTATGTGCCTGCTGGCGCAGGTGCGGCAGGTAGCGCCACGCAAACCACAGCCCCAGCACGCCCACCGGCAAGTTGACATAGAACACCGCGCGCCAGCCGTACCACTCCGTCAGCAGCCCACCCAGCGACGGCCCCACCGCATTGGCAATGCCGAATGCCGCGCTCATCATCACCTGCCAGCGCAGCCGCACATGCGTATCCGGAAACAGGTCGGCAATGCAGGCAAAGGCGGTGCCGACCAGCATGCCGCCGCCAATCCCCTGCAGGGCGCGCGCCAGCACCAGGAACGGCATGCTCGGCGCCATGCCGCACAGCGCCGAGGCCACCGAGAAGACCACGATCGATGCCAGCACGAACGGCTTGCGCCCGTAATAGTCCCCCAGCCGCCCGAACACCGGCACGGTGATCACCGATGTCAGCAGGTAGGCCGTGGCAACCCAGGCGTAGTACTCGAAGCCTTGCAGCTCGGCCACCACGGTCGGCAGCGCCGTACCGACCACGGTCTGGTCCAGCGCCACCAGCATCACCACAAAGGCCACGCCAAGCATGGCCAGCAGGGACTCGCGAAACGGCAGCACCTGGCCGTTGACCTCGGACTTTTCTGGCTGTGGGGTCACTTTATTGCTCGATCAATCGTTGTGTTATCAAGCATTATAGGTGCAGTTCGGCCAGCTGCGTCATTGCCCTGTGATCGCGAGAAATAATGTCGCCCCCTCATTCGCAACCGCCAACAGGCATGGGCTTGCCGGAAACCCTTGTTTGCAAAGGCTTTCTGGGAAACCGCCAGATTTTGCACGAAAAGCACCATTGCCCCTCCTTGCAACTATCTGACAGATCAGCTATTGTCTCGTCAGCAAGCAAGGAAACTCGCCATGGACCACTACTCAAAGGAAGACTTCCAGATCACCCAGAGCATCGGCTTCTTCCTCAACCGCGCCCGCAACACGCTGCTGATGGAAATGGATGCGGCATTGAAGGACCTGGACATCACGGGCCAGCAGATGGGGATCCTGATGTCGCTCACGCATGGCGTCGCTACCACCCCCTTCGAGCTGAGCAAGTTGCTGGGCATCGACACCGGCCTGATGACCCGCATGCTGGACAAGTTGGAGGCCAAGGGCCTGCTGTCACGCAGCCGCAGTCTCGACGATCGCCGTGTGGTCAACCTGACGGTGACCCGAAAGGGCCAGGAAGTTGCCGAGCGCATCCCGGATGTGGCCCCCAAAGTACTCAATCAGCGGCTCAGGAACTTCAGCAAGGAAGAATTTGCCGAGTTCCGCCGGCTGCTTGCCAAATTTGCGGGCGCCTGAACGCCTCTTTTTTGCCCATTTGGTTGATTTGGTCAAAAGGTGCCAGGGCCTGTGCCCGCCTTTTTTTACCCATTTAACTGACAGATCAGACAATGCTCAGTCAAATTACTCTTCCGGAAGCGCTCCGCCTGGCCTGTCGCTTTGCCGGTCTCCTGCTGTCGGTGCTGGTAGCAGCATTCCTGAGCGCCTGTGCCAACTACGCCGGCATCCACAGCGACAAGCAAATCGCCGAACCTACCACCTACACCACCACGCAAAGCATCCCCGCCGAGCAGGGCCACTGGCCTTCGGCGGACTGGGCCGACCAGTTCGGCGACGCCCAGCTCAAGGCATTGATCACGGAAGCGCTGCAGGGGAGCCCGTCGTTGGAAAAGGCCCGTGCCCGCGTGGCCTCCGCGGTGGCGTTCAGCGAGGGCGCCAATGCCAACACGCTGCCGCAGGTGAGCGCAGGCTATTCGTTCAACCGCCAGCGCTACACGGGAAACGCGATGGTGCCGCCGCAGTTCGCCGGGACGTGGCAGTCGGAGAACAAGGCGTTCATCAACGCCTCGTATGACCTCGACCTGTGGGGCAAGAACCGCGAGGCGCTGAAGTCCGCGGTGTCTGGTGTACATGCCGGCGAAGCCGAGGCCGAACAGGTGAAGCTGACGCTGAGCAGCGCCATCGCGCGCGCCTACAACGAACTGGCCCGCCTCTACACGCTGCTCGACATCTCCAGCGACGAAGTCAGACAGCGCCGCGAAGTGCTGCGCGTGACCAACGGCCGGGTGACCATGGGCCTGGAGACCGAAGTCGAGAAACGCACCGCCGAGGCCAATCTCGCCGCCAGCGAAGTCGCCGTCGCCGCGCTGGAAGGCAGCATCCAGCGCACCCGCTACCAGCTCGGCGCGCTGCTCGGCCAGGGCCCGGACCGCGGCCTGGCGATCGCCCGCCCCAACCTCGGCGCCGGCGACGACGTCCGCCTGCCCGACAACCTGCCAGCCGACCTGGTCTCGCGCCGCCCCGACATCGTTGCCGCGCGCTGGCGCGTCGACGCCACCCTGCACGACATCAAGGTGGCCAAGGCCGAGTTCTACCCGGACATCAACCTGACGGCGATGATCGGCCTGGACGCCATCGGGTGGGGGCGCTTCCTGCGCGCCGCCAGCCGCACCGCCTCGGGCGGCGCCGCGATCCACCTGCCGATCTTCGACGGCGGTGCGCTGCGCGCCCAGCTCAAGGGCCGCTATGCAGAGTTCGACTTCGCGGTCGCCAACTACAACGAGACGCTGGTGAACGCCCTGACCGACGTGGCCACCCAGCTCTCTGACATCCGCGCCGTCGACGCGCAGATCGACAACGCCGTACGCAGCGACACGGCCGCGCAACGCGCCCTGACGCTGGCGCTGGCGCAGTACAAGGCCGGCCTGACCACGCAACTGACCGTACTGAACGCACAGACCAACGCGCTGCGCAGCAGCCAGGTGGTGGCCAACCTGCGCATGAACCGCCGCGACCGGCAGATTGCGCTGGCCGCCGCGCTGGGCGGCGGTTTTACCGATGCTTCCGAATCGACCACAAAGGCGGCCCTGGTCCGCTGATTCTCCTCTCGACGCAAGAAACTAAGTTTCAGTTAACGCCATGAACGATACGACCAAGACCACACCGGCCGACCCGCAAACCGCACCCGCCGCGGCCACCCCGACGTCCGCCAGGAACACCCGCAAGCGCCTGCTGGCCCTGCTCGGCCTGACCAGCGCGCTCGCCGCCGCCGGCTATGGCGCCTACTACTACACCGTGGCCCGCTTCCACGAGGACACCGACGATGCCTACGTCAACGGCAACCTCGTCCAGCTCACGCCGCAGGTCGCCGGCACGGTGATCGCGGTGAATGCCGATGATACGCAAATCGTGAAGGCCGGCGAGCCCGTGGTGACGCTCGACGCTGCCGATGCAACGGTGGCGCTGGCCAATGCGGAGGCCACCCTCGGCCAGACCGTGCGCCAGGTCAGCGCGCTCTATGTCAACAATGACGTGCTTGGTGCCACCGTCAAGCAACGCCAGGCTGACCTGGACCGCGCCCGGGACGACCTGCGCCGCCGCACCGGGGTGGCCGAATCCGGCGCCGTCGCAGCGGAAGACGTGGCGCATGCCCGTGACGCCGTCAAGACCGCCGAAGCCGCGCTCGAGACCGCCCGCCAGCAGCTTGCTGCCAACCATGCGCTGACCGACAAGACGAGCGTAGCCGACCACCCCAGCGTGCAGGCCGCATCCGCCAAGGTGCGCGACGCCTACCTGGCCAACGCCCGCAACACGCTGCCGGCCCCCGTGACCGGCTATGTGGCGCGGCGCTCGGTGCAGGTGGGCCAGCGAGTTGCCCCCGGCAACCCCCTGATGGCCATCGTGCCGCTCGACGGCGTGTGGGTCGATGCCAACTTCAAGGAAGTCCAGCTCAAACACATCCGCATCGGTCAGCCGGTCGAGCTCCACGCCGACCTGTATGGCAGCGGCGTGACCTATCACGGCAAGGTGATCGGCTTGTCGGCCGGCACCGGCAGCGCGTTCTCGGCCCTGCCGGCGCAGAATGCCACGGGCAACTGGATCAAGGTCGTGCAGCGCCTGCCGGTGCGCATCCAGCTCGATCCGGCGGAGCTGCGCAAGCATCCGCTGCAGATCGGCCTGTCGATGCAGGTCGACGTGGAAACGCGCATGGATTCCGGTTCGCCCTTGAGCCCGGGCGCGGAAGTACCGCAACGCACCGCCTATCGCACCGAAGTATTCCAGCGCTACGGCGAAGAGGCCGACCGCGAGATCACGCGGATCATCGCGCAGAACAGCAACGGCAAGTCAGCTGTGGGGCAATCATCGCCAGCTTCGCAAGTTGCGCAGCAGCCTCAGGCGATCAAGCGCACGGCGCAAGTTGCCGGCAGCGCCTCCGGCGCATGAGCGGCATCACGCCAATCGCCTTCCCGCGCCAATTTAACTGACCCATCAGAAAAAGCGGCCCAAAACCCCGGAGCGCATCTTGCAACCCCAAGCCCAGACCTCACTCGTGCCAGCCCCGCTCACCGGCGGCAAGCTCCTGTTGGGAAGCTTCGCCGTGGCCCTGGCCACCTTCATGAACGTGCTGGATTCATCGATCGCCAATGTGGCGATCCCGACGATCGCCGGCAACCTCGGTGTGTCGATCGATGAAGGCACCTGGGTGATCACGCTGTTCGCCGCGGCCAATGCTGTCGCGATCCCGCTGACCGGCTGGCTCACGCAGCGAATCGGACAGGTCCGCCTGTTCGTCGGCGCCATCCTGCTGTTCGTGCTGTCGTCCTGGCTATGCGGCGTGGCGCCGAACCTGACCACGCTGCTCGCCGCGCGCATCCTGCAGGGCGCCGTGGCCGGGCCGCTGATCCCGTTGTCGCAATCGATCCTGCTGTCGTCGTACCCCAAGGAAAAAAGCGCCACCGCTCTGGCGCTGTGGGCCATCACCGCCACCGTCGGCCCCATCGCCGGCCCGGCGCTGGGCGGCTGGCTGACCGACAGCTACGCGTGGTCGTGGATCTTCTACATCAACGTGCCAGTCGGCCTGTTCGCCGCTGCCGTGACCTGGGCGATCTACCGCGACCGAGAAACGCCGACGCGCAAGCTGTCGATCGACGTGGTGGGCCTGGCATCGCTGGTCACCTGGGTTGCGTCGCTGCAGATCATGCTCGACAAGGGCAAGGACCTGGACTGGTTCAGCTCGCCCGTCATCATCGGGCTGGGCATCGTCGCGCTGCTCAGCTTCATCTTCTTCGTGATCTGGGAGCTGACCGAACCGAATCCGATCATCGACCTGCGCCTGTTCAAGGGCCGCAACTTCCTGGCCGGCACCGTTGCCATCTCGGTCGCCTTTGCGGTGTTCTTCGCCAACCTGGTCGTGCTGCCGCAGTGGATGCAGCAGTACCTGGCCTACCCGGCCGTCAACGCCGGGCTGGTGACCGCGCCGCTGGGCATCTTCGCCGTGCTGATGGCCCCGGTGGTGGGCAAGATCCTGCCGAAGTCGGAGTTGCGCGTGCTCGCCACCCTCTCCTTCCTGGGATTCGCGGCGGTGTACTTCATGCGCTCGCACTACACCACGGGCGTGGATACCTACACGCTGGTGCTGCCTACCTTGCTGCAAGGCATTCCGACCGGACTCTTCTTCGTGCCGCTGACGGCCATCATCCTGTCCGGCCAGCCGCCCGAGAAGGTTCCCGCCGCCGCAGGCCTGTCAAACTTCGTCCGCGTGTTCTGCGGTGCGGTGGGTACGTCGCTCGCGACCACCGGCTGGAACAACCGCGCCATCCTGCACCACGCGCAGCTGGCGGAACAGGCCAGCGTGCACAACCCGCTGTACGCCAGGACAATCGAATCGCTGCAAGCGACGATGGGATTCACGCAGGGCCAGGCCGCCGCCTACTTCGAACGCGGTCTGAACACGCAGGCCATCATGCTGGGCCTGAACGACATCTTCTGGATCTCGGGCGTGATCTTCGTCGCCATCGTGCCGCTGATCTGGCTCACGAAGCCCGCCAGGGGCGGCTCCGCGGCCACTGCAGCGGCTGCGCACTGAGTGAACAGACGACGCACGTCCCGCAGTCATGACAGGACGCCTGACTAAAGCGATAACCTTGAGTGGTCAGAGGACAATACCGTGCTCGGCCGTTGGCGCGGGGATATCGCACTTCTCGCCAAGCATGTCCATGAGTTCGTTTTCGATCTTCCGGCAGATCTGTGCCATGGGCACATCATTGGCGTTTCCTTCGAACGGGTTCTCCGTGCTTTCGCCCACTTGCTCCAGCGCGAGATACATCCAGGAGATCATCGTGCTAAATGGAATGACCAGCCAGATCATGCTGCCATGCATGACGCCTGAAACGCTGGCATTGAGCTTTTCGAATTCCGTAAGAATGCCAAAAGGCAGTAGCAGACAAAAAGTACGGACAAAGAGCTTGTTGACGACCGCATATTGCCTGGGATACGGATAGTCCTTGATACGCTCCGCCCGTCCTTGCTGCGCGAACAAGCCTTTGATCGATCCTACCAACTCCAGATAGAAGGCATTGCCGATCTCGCCAGCGTCAAGGAGCCGCCTGATCGTCGCCGACTGCGTTCCCAGCAACCGGCTTGTCTTGCTCTCGGCGTGCGCAAGCGAGTCGAGTTCGGCCTGTGGCAGATACCGCGCAAGCGCCTCGTGCAATGGAGTCTCCCACTCTGGAACCCGGTAGTACTTCCGGTACTCCACGTTGGATGCCTTGCCCGCGCTTTCCCAGATCCTTGGGGTTCTCAGTTGATAGCGGAGCGCCGTCAGCCACGCGCAATGCCGGAGAATCAGATCCCGCCCGGCCGCCTGCCCTGCCAGAAAGTCCCGGCTCATCACACCCAGACACCGGCTGCCATTCAGGATCTCAGTCCAGATCTGCTGTGCCTCCAGGGCCCTGCTGTAGGTCTGCACGTTCCGGAAACCCACGATGAATGACGTGGCCGTGCCCAGCAGCACCACAACCGAGACCGGGACCGACAGCCATTTCAGCCCGAAGAACTGATAAAGGACTACGGGCAGCGAACCGCACGCTAGCGAGGCATAAAGTTGCCGTCTCGACCAGAACGAGAACTCGGTTATTGTGTACGATTTTCCCAGGTGCATGGTGCGCATCTCGCGGCGGTGGGGCAGGTCGCGGGTCCGAGGTCCGAACTGCGGCAGGCAGCACGGCCAACCGCCCTCACCACCGACCAGATCGCTGCCCGGGACCTGGTTTTGTCATGGTGATATTGCCAAGAAACCGACGTAGTATCAATTTCCGTCCCACAACCCTTCACACCACCCTGGAAAACAGCGGCACGGCAAGAGCAAGCGGTAGCGCCGCTCTTGCCGTGCCGGACAGTGCGCACCGGCATTGCCGGTGCCTGAATGGACGTCGACTACTTCACCGGCGTCAGGATCGGCGCGCCCTTGTTCTTGATCAGGAACACGACAAACTTTGCTGGCTGCGTCTTGCTGGCATTGCGTCCGACGGTGTGGATATCGTTGGGACCTTCGTGGAAGGTATCGCCCGCTTTGAGCGTTACCTCTTTTCCGCCCTTGAGGCCCATGACGATGCTGCCCTCGAGCACGTAGACGAAGGCGTGGGCGTCATGGCGATGCACGGGATCGGCGCTGCCCGGCGGATACTCCACGATGATCATCTCGGCTTCCTTCCCCGGATATTCGGGCAACGCTTCCTTGGCCAGGGGCGTGACACTCGCCTCCGGCGCGGCGGCGGCCGGCTGTGCAACCGTCAGGCACGACAGCACAAGTGCTGCCGCAACGGAAGTGACCGTCTTCATGGCATCACTCCAGGTTGGCCTTGTCGAGCCCGAACGCCTTGTCCGACGAACCAGGCACCATGCGGAAAGCCACGTTCAGGCGGTTCCAGGTATTGATTGCCCCCACTAGGAAGGTGAGGTCAGACAGTTCCTTCTCGCTGTACTGGGTGCGCACGCGCTCATAGATATCGTCGGGCACGCCTTCGGCGGGAAGCCTGGTCAGCACCTCGGTCCAGGCCAGCGCGGCGCGTTCGCGCGGCGAGAACAGCGTCGACTCGCGCCAGATCGCCACATGATGCAGGCGCAATTCGCGCTCGCCGTGGATCTTCGCCATCTTGATATGCATGTCGACGCAGAACGCGCAGCCATTGAGCTGCGATGCGCGAATCTCGACGAGCTCGCGAATGGGCTCTTCGATCGTGGTCTTCTGGAACAGCGCGCCGAACTCCATGAGCTTCTTGGACAGTTCCGGGGATTGCTGGAAGTAATTCGTACGTTGGGTCATGTTTGCTCCTGGTGATCTGCTCAATGTGGTACTGACGAAAGCGCTGCTACTTACGTGGGCATGCGCCCTGCGGACTATCGTTGCTGCGATTGACGCAGCCATTCCTCTAAGCCGATGCGCCCGAGGCGCGCCTCGCCCAACGGCACGAGCGAATGTTCCTCGACCCGGCCGCCGAAGTAGCGGGCCTCGGGGTCGCGCACGACTTCACGCGGGTCGCCAACCGCCTTGAGATAGCGGGCGACGATCTCGTTGAACGGGGCTCGTTCCGGGCCGGCGATCTCGACGATGCCGTTTCGCGGTGGCGCGAGCGCTACATCGGCAACGATTGCGGCAACGTCGTCCGCCGCAATCGGCTGGAACAGCCCAGGCGAAAGGTGGACGACATTTCCTTGCGCACTGGAATCGGCGATGCCGCCGATGAATTCCATGAACTGGGTCGAGCGGATGATGGTGTAGGGGATGCCGGAGGCCTCAATAAGTTTTTCTTGCGCGACCTTGGCACGGAAATAGCCGTTTTCGGGCGTCCGGTCGGTGCCGACGATGGACAGCGCGACATGGTGCTGAACGCCCGCTTTGGTCTCCGCCGCATGAAGGTTGCGGCCGGAGGTCTCGAAGAACTCCAGCACCGCCTTGTCTTCAAACGACGGGGAATTGGCAAGGTCGATCACCACCTGAGTGCCGGCGAGGGCCTCCTGGAGCCCCTCGCCAGTGATGCTGTTGACACCGCTCTTGGGCGAGGCGGCCACGACCTCGCGGCCGCCCTGGCGCAGAATGGCAACGGTCTTCGAGCCGATCAGGCCGGTCCCGCCAATGATGACAATCTTCATGATGCTTCTCCGTGCTGAGGAAGGTGGAACGATTCCATGTTAGGGAACGCGGCATCCCCGCGCCAGATCGACTCGGAGCGCTGGCTCGTGGGATAGTCACGGCGCGGGCTGCAATCGAGCAGCAGCAGGCTGAGGGGCTTCATTGCAACTCCATGCAGAAGTGGAGGCCCTTGGCGAGCAGGCCGGAACGGAAATAGAAGCGCTGGGCCAGCGCGTTCGCGAGTGCGGTATCCAGGACAAGTCGCTGGCAGCCTTCTGTGCGTCCAAGCTCGCAAAGCGCCCGCAGCAGACGCTCGCCGTGACCCTGCCCCCGGCCTTCGGCATCGGTGATCAGGTCATCGACGTACAGAAAGCGCCCGTGGATCAGGTTGTCAAGACGCCGATATCCGGCCAGCGCAACAGCTTTGCCATCGTCCCAGAGCGCGAGCAGCCGGTACCCTTGTCCGCTTTGCAGCATGAAGGTGTCGAGAAAGTCTTCCGGCATTTGCAGCTTGGGGCGCAGTTGCCGCATAACCGGGAAGCAGGCATGGATCTCGGCTTCCGTTTCCGCATGCCTGAGCGTCAGGTTCTTGGTCATGGTGCCGATGCGTGCTGGTTTGTGCAGGCTTCAATGTAGTTGAGCGATGACGCAGTCAACAGGCACATGTTTATCGTTTTCAACTAGGCCATCGACCATCGACATGGGACGGTATGACCTAAGAGTGGTTTGTCATGCGATCGACCAGGCGGCGAATGATGGGCGTAGCCGACACGACAACCGGCAGCATGGTCAGCCAGGAAACGCTCCAGGACCTTAGCCAGTGCTGAAAGAACTGGCCTTCTTCTGCAAATGGAAGGCTTGCGATGGCAGCAGCGATGGAGCAGGTCAAGCCGGCCTGGATAACGCCATAGGCGAAATAGCTGTAGCGCGAAGGAATCTTGGGCATGTGAGTCGCCTCTATGCATTCTTTGAACCAGACATTGATGCACCCTGCCATTGCCGCGCCAGGCGCTACGCGGCTGCTTCAATCTTTCCTGCCAACCGCTGCACGGTTTCGTTGGTATCCCACAGCGCGTTTGCGATGAGGCGGAAGTTGACCAGTGCCGCGTGATACCCATCCCCTTCGGGTAGCTACGGCGTCGCGCACGACAGCAACTTCGAAACCTTGCTCCAGCAGATCACGCAGATGGGATTCGACGCACGGATTGGCGGCCATGCCCGCAAGGATCACCTGGTCGACGCGCTGCTTGCGCAACTGTGAGACGATGGTGTCGCAGGAACTGGGCCTGCTCTATGACAAGGGCAACGGCCTGCAGGCGGGCGTGACGCTGTTCAACAACGACGTCAAGGACAAGATCACGCGCGTCGCCTGCCCGACCACGCAGTGCACCGACGGACCAAACCGGTTCGGCGCCGACCCGACTACCTACATGAACGTGGACCGCGCCTACTCGCGCGAGGTGGAAGCCAGCCTGCGCTGGCCGATCGCGCAAGCGTGGTCGCTGACCTGAAGCTATACCTATATCAAGTCAGAACAGAAGAGCGGCCAGTACCAGGGCCAGCCGCTGAACCAGTTGCCGATGCACCTGCTGGTGGCCACGCTGAACTGACGGCCGAGCGAGCGGGTCAACGCCTGGGCGCGCGTCAATTACCGCGGCAAGGAAAGCCAGCCGATCACGGGGCCGTCTTCCAGCACCGTGGTGGCGCCGTCATACACCTTTTTCGACCTGGGGGCGACCTATGCGGTCACCAGGAACGTGTCGGTGTTTGCTGGTATCTACAACCTCTTCGACAAGCAGGTGAACTACACCGATTATGGGTATGTCGAGGATGGGCGGCGGTACTGGATGAGTGTTTCAGTGAAGTTTTGAACGGGCCCCCTCAGCTCGCGACATCATCCGCCCGGCACGTTGCCGGCACCTCTCCATAGAGAGCCATCAACGCGCCCGCAATCGCATTGGTCCAACCAAAGCCATCCTGCAACGGATACTCGCCCCCACCCCCGCCCAAGGCCCGGGCTCCGATATTCCGGATGCGGTATTTCTCCACCAGCTTGCATTCATGGATGTAGAGACTGGCCACGGTCGCCAGCCAGCGCTGCGCGATCTCACGCGCCAGGTCGTCGTGACCATAGCGTGCCAGCCCGCGCACGGCCAGCCATTGCAGCGGCGCCCAGCCGTTGGGCTGGTCCCATTGCTGGCCAGAGGTGCATTCCGTGGTGGCCAGCCCGCCGTCGACCAGCAGCCGGTCCTTCACCGCCTGCGCCACGGCTTGCGCCTGCGGCGGCCGCGCAAGACCGAGATAGAGCGGCATCACCATTGCCGCGGTCAGGCACAGCCGCGGCGCGCCGCGGCACCAGTCGTAGTCGACAAAGGCGCCCGCTGGGTCGTCCCACATGTATTGCAGGATGGCTGCTTCGCGCCGCTGCGCTGCCGCGCGGTAAGCCTCTGCCGCGGCATCGCCGGTCTGCTCGCACAGCGCGGCGAGGCGCGTTTCCAGGTGCCAGAGCAGTGCGTTGAGGTCGACCGGCAACATTGCCGTGGTCCGGATGGTGGCAAGGTCCGCGGTCCGGCCGGGCGGCGTGGATGGCGAATCGAGCCAGCGTGAACTGAAGTCCCACCCCGATTCCGCCGCGGCGCGCAGGTCGCGGAACACCAGGTGATGCGGCCGGCCGCTGCGCATCGCGGTCTCCATGTCCTCCAGGAAGGCTTCCTCGCGCGGCCACGGGCGGTCGTCCCAGTAGCGGTTCAGCACCGCGCCGTCGGGCAGGCAGACCACCCGCCGGTGCGCGTGGCCGGGCCGCACGCAGTCGGCACCGTCCATCCAGAAGGCGTATTCGCGGCGCAACTGCGGCAGGAAGTCGATGGCGCTGGCCAACTGCTCGCGCTCGAGCAGGTCCACCATCAGCGCAAACACCGGCGGCTGCGAGCGGCTCAGGTAGTAGTTGCGCGTGCCGTTCGGCACCATGCCATACGTGTCGATCAGGTAGGCGAAGTTCCGCGCCATCTCCACCATCAGCTCGCCGCACCCGCTGCCGGCCAGGCCCTCCATGGTGAAGTAGGAATCCCAGTAATACAGCTCGCCGAAGCGCCCACCCGGCACCACGTAGCGGTGCGGCAGCGGCAGCAACGACGACAGCGGCGGATGGGCCACGGGCTCGCGCGTCAGCACCGGCCACAGGCCATCGATATGTTCGCGCAGGGTGCTGGCCGGGTCTGACACGTAGTGGCTCTCCGGCACGATGGCGCGGGTGAAATGCGCCTGCACGAAATCGGCCAGCGAGAAGCCCGGCGTGTCGCGCGTTTCGCGGTAGCGCGCCACGATCAGGTCCGGGTCGCAGTTGGGAATGCAGTCAGGGAAGGTCTTGCTGTCGGCAAACAGGCCGCTGTGCTGGACATCGACGAACAGTTCGCAGTAGCGCGCCGCGGGCGACAGCATGTCGGCGCAGGCGCAGCCGGGCAACGTGTGCGGCGGCGGGCAGTCCCGGTGCGTGACCAGCGCTGGCCGCGCCGCCGCATGGACCTTGCCGGGCGCCGCCACTGGCCCCGGCACCGCGCCGGCGCCGTCAGGGGTGGCCGGGGCCGAGCGCGGCACCGTGCTGCCGCCGGCAGCGGGGCCTGGCGACGGCGGGATGGCGGGTTCGGACCCGGACTTGCCTGTCGGCTGCATGGACGCCTCCTTGCACCGGGCGCTGCCGGCTCATGTGGATAGGAGCCGGGAAGTGCCGGGTAAGTTCGCGGCCGCCCCCCAAAAGCGGCCCATGTGCCACGCAGTTGTTTACACCTCCTTCTCGCCATGCTGCACCGGTATCGCCGGCGCGGGCTCCCGCACGCCCAGTTGCATGAAGATCCAGGCCGACGCGCACGTGATCAGCCCCATGCAGACAAAGGTGGCATGAAACGCTGGCAGCACCGCCGCGGTATCGCCGCCAAAGCGGTGCTGGAAGGTCGCCAGCAAGGCGCCCGCCGAGGTCACCGCCAGGCTCATCGACAGCATCTGCACCATCGACAACATGCTGTTGCCGCTGCTGGCGCCGGCCCCGCTCAGGTCCTTCAGCGTGACCGTGTTCATGGCCGTGAACTGGATCGAATTGACCATGCCGAACAGCGCCAGCAGCGGAACCAGCAGCCACAGCGGCAGCTGCGGCGTGATCAGCGCAAAGGCTGCCATCACCAGCCCTACCACGAAGGTATTGGCCACCAGCACGTGGCGGTAGCCGTAGCGCTGGATCAGGCGCGTGGCCAGGCGCTTGGAGGCCATGCCGGCCGCGGTGACGGGCAGCATCATCAGGCCCGCATTGAACGGCGAATAGCCCAGGCTGACCTGCAGCGTCAGCGGAATCAGGAACGGCATCGAGCCGTTGCCGATCCGTGCGAACAGGTTGCCCAGCAGCCCTACGCTGAAGCTATGGATGCGGAACAGCCGCAGCGGGAACAGCGGCTGCTTGCGCCGGTTGGCGTGCAGCCCGTAGGCGGTCAGCGCGGCCATGCTGGCGATCAGCAGCATCAGCACGGTGGCGTGCTGGAAGCCCAGCCCGGCCAGCCCGTCGAGCGAGAATGACAGCGCCAGCATGGCGATGGCCAGCAGCAGGTAGCCGGCGATGTCAAAGGACCCGATGCCTGTCAGCCGCGCGTTGGGCATATAGCGCACCGTGGCCAGTGCGCCCAGCAGGCCGACCGGCACGTTGATCAGGAAGATCCAGTGCCACGACAGCACCTGCGTCAGCCAGCCGCCCAGCGTCGGCCCGATCAGCGGGCCGATCATGCCGGGGATGGCGACGAAACTCAGCGCCTGCAGATACTGCTCGCGCGGGAAGGTGCGCAGCACCGAGAGCCGCCCCACCGGCAGCAGCATGGCCCCGCCCACGCCCTGCACCACGCGCGCGCCGATCAGGAAGTTCAGCGTCGGCGCGTCGGCGCACAGCAGCGAGCCCACCACGAACAGCCCGATGGCGGTCTGGAAGATGGTGCGGGTGCCGAAGCGGTCCGCCAGCCAGCCCGAGGCCGGGATGACCACCGCCATGGTCAGCGAGTAGGCAATCACCACCGACTGCATCCGCAACGGACTCTCGCCCAGGCTGTGCGCCATTGACGGCAGCGCGGTGTTGACGATGGTCGAGTCCAGCGTCTGCATGAAGAAGCCGACCGCCACCACCCACAGCATGATATTGGAATCTCGGTTATCAGTACGAAAACGGCTGGGAAACATGGGGTTTCAGTGTGGGTAGGTGGAAACGAATGTGCCCCAAACCGACGCTTTGGGGCACTGCGGAGCTAGTATATCCGTCGCAAAAACACACATATAGCGGTGCACCAGAATGGCTAATTTCGAGCAACGGGGGCACACGGTTCGTGCCCTGGTTCGCATGAAGGGACAGCGCATCAGCGCTACTTTCGACAGCGAGAAGGCCGCGCGGCAGCATCGACGTCACACTTATCAACGCGACCGCGAGCCTGGAAAGGCTCCACCCTGATTGCCGTTGTGCTGCTGCTTACAGGCTGCGGCACAACGCGGGCCCGGCAGTGCGATCGCTGCCGGAGATGGCAGCCGGACAGACCTTGCAGGACTATACGCTCGACGTGGTCACGTCGATCCTTGGCGCCGTGCTGTCCATCGCCGGCCGTGTCACGGCGTCGAAGACCATCATCCCGCCCAAGGGCTGAACGGCGTTGGCTGCGTACTAGCGCGCAAACCCGGCGCGCGCTTTGCGACTACCCACCGCCAGCGCGAGCATCAGTGCGTGACTTCGACACTCTTTCGCTTGAAACTTGGCGGAAACAGAATATGCCAATGCATCATTCAGTGATGTCGCCCATCTAATGAAGAAAAAGAGCCCCCGGGGACCGGGGGGTTCCCCGAGGGCCTTAAATGCGAGGCGAAACAGCAGCCCCGCACATTCCATGCTGAATGATGGTCGTTGAATCGGCATCCGCCAGAGTATCTAAACCATTGCGCCATTAAGTGTGTTTCAACGGCGAATAGGGCAATTACTTGCCTATTGAGACGTGATTACCGGGTGAACCTCGGCGGCGGCACGGCGCCGGGACGCTTGATCTTCATCCATTCGCGCGAGCGCTCCCCGTCCTGATACAGCGAGCCGGCGCGCTTCCTCACCACTCCCTCCACCCCGGTGAGAGCGCATGGCCGTACAGCCACGCGCCATCCTCGACGCTATCCGCGTACAGAAGCCCTGCACGCGGCTCGGCCAGAAGTCGACGGAGTGGACGCTCCAGCGGCTGCCGGCGCAAATCCTTTCCCTTGCCGACCCGCATGCCAAACACGCAGTAGGCCACAAGGTCCGCGCCCTTGTACCAGCCCCGGGCCCGCGCATGCCTGCTCACTGTCTCTCGCCGACCCGACGCAGCCATCCGACGCGCCTTGGCGGCGACCGCATTGTCGGCATAGCCTGTATTACGTGCAACGCAAAGGCAGACTTATTCGCCACTTCGACGAGTCTGGAGCCGCACGCTGAAATCGTACGACGCTTTGTCGTTTTTCCGCTTTGTCGTTTTTCTATTAATAAGAATTGAGAACCGCACCTGGCCATGCCTGTTGGGCAACCAGCCTCGGTGGGCCGGTATCAGCGCATGTTGCTGCCTAATGCGGCCGATGACAACCTTGTGGATCTGCAGCGCGGCAAAAAAATAAGTATAGGTCGACTGGGCAGCCATTGCGCCCAAAAATACAGCGCACAACTTCCCCTGAACCAAAAGAAATCTCCAGTTCGCCGCCTTGCTTTAACTATACTTTCGAGAACGTTATTACATACCAAAATGTAAATTCTGCAGCAATGCTGAAGCGCATATTTTTTAATACGAAGCGAGGAGGTAACCATCATAGCTTTAAGGATCTGCTGAATACTGCGGAGCGAAGAAAAAAGTAAACAGCAAGCCAATTTTTCTCATCCGGGGGCTCAATGGATTCTTGGAGAAAAAGATGAGGAATCTAGCTTTAGTTACATTGGCTGCGGTGCTGGTCGCTCCCGCAGCTTGGGCCGAAACCATTGCCGCCAATGGGCCCAGCGGAGCACATTATGCAAGCGGCTCTGCCGAGCCGGTATGCACCGTAAATTCCAGCCAGGATGTCAGCTGTACCGGGACCACCATCGGGGGGGTCGGCAAAACTAATGCGACAGCGATTCTGTCAGCGACTTACTCAGGCACCGTGCAGTGCACAAACCATGGCGGCCAGATCGTCGAGGTGAAGACGCAGTCCACGGACGCTACTTCGTCGGGAACCCTGAGACCTTCCAGGAACGGGCAGCTGGTAGTGCCGCCGCTCAGTACGACGGCGCCGACCACCCAGGAGTTACTAAACGCGGCCACCTGCCCCAACGGGAACTGGACCAAGCAGCTGATCGCGGGCCCAACCCTTGCGGGTTTCGTGTATACGGTCACCTTCGCGGGCTTCACCCAGCCTTATATCAGCATCGTGGGTCCTTGATTGACTTAGCACAGGCTTCGGCACATTCGGCTGATACGCGAGGGCGTCCTAAGCCATAGGGATGGGCGTGCCAGCATCCGCTGGCACGTCTGCAATCGGTGGCGGCTGGTACCAGCATTTCATGCGGTGCCACGCCCGCTTTTTCCTGAATCATCGGATGCTTGACCATGCAACAAGACGTTCACCTTAATTGCCACGGGTGGCATGCACCGCGCCATTTTTTGCATGCTCGGTGGATGCTGCTGTTCAGTCTGCTGCTTACCGGATGCGGCGGAGGGGATTCCGCCCCCGCATCAATGGCAGCCACGCAGCAAGCTTCGTCGGGACCGAGCCCATTGGCCGCGCAAAGCACGTCGCCAGGAGGGGCAAAATGGGCACCGTCGGCCGTGACGGACGAAGCTGCCGTGCCTTCGGTTGGGTCCGCCAGTATGGTGCAACTCAGCGCGCTACCGCAGCTGTCATCGCTGTCCGACCGTGAGAAGGCGGGGTTGCTCATGCTGCTGCCCTCCAAGTCGTCTTCGCAACGGCTGGCATTGATTAACATGTATCCCAGTCTGGTCAAGCTGCCGGCCCAGCAAAAGGAGCTGTTGCTGGACCAACTGGAAAAAATCGTCCCGGTCACGGTAAGTCAGCGTCAATGACCGCTTTCCGACAGAGGCTTCGCTGCCATGCTAGTCGAGGCGCTGACGCTGGTCCTGGCTGAAATAGGCAAGCCGGTACAGCCGCCACGGTGCCTGCGCACTGTCGCGGCAGTAGCCATAGCGGAAGGTGTCTTCCAGCGCGGGCAGGTCGTAGCGCAGGTCGGTGAACCAGACGCAGGCGACTGTTTCGCCCGGCGGCACGGATGGCGATGCCCGCATCGCCGTGATGGCGGACAAGGCCGGATAGACCGCGAATTGCCTGAAATCGGCAAAGTCCGGCCGCACCCAGAGCTGCCATGCCAGCGCCTGCTCAGCCGGCGCCTCCGGCAGCCGCGGCCGCTGTGTCCAGGCCATGCACGCGGGCGGCTCGTAGGCCCTGGCCATGGCCGGCAGGCGCCCCAGCACCTGCCATTGCGGCACCCAGGCCGGATGCCCGGCCAGGTTGACGTGGGCGACGCGGTAGTCTGTCTCCGCGCGGGCGATCAGTTTCCAGTTGAACGGAGAAAATGGCTGGGGCAGCGCGTCCACGCCCTGCGCCTGGATGCCGGCGGCGCGCAAGGATTCGTTGCCCAGTTCCAGCGCCCGTTGCCTGAGCACGGCCTGGGCGCCGACATAGGCGCACAGCAGCGCGATCCCCGCCAGGGCGGCCCGACTGCGCCACTGCAGCGCTAGGAACAGTGCCAGGACCAGGCCGGACACGACGATGCCGCTCAGCAACGGATCGACCAGGAAGCTGGTGCCAAGGCTGAAGCGCCGCTCGGAGCCGGGATAGAAGATGCGGGTGCCATAGACGGTGATCAGGTCCAGCGCGATATGGCTGGCCAGGCCGAGGCAACTGACCGCCAGCGCATCTCTCCACGCCTCGCGCCGGCGGGCCACCAGGCAGAACAGGCCAGCAAGGAGCGCGCCCCAGGCGGGGAGCAGCAGCAGCGAATGGGTCGGCCCCTGGTGCCACTGCGCCAGGAAGCGCAGCGGATGGACCAGGAAGCCCAGAAAATCAATATCCGGAAAGGCACCGGCGGCAGCGCCCAGCAGCAGGCGCTCGCGCGTGCTGAGTCGCCGGCCGGGGGCCTCGGCCATGGGGATGGCAAGCGCGGCCTGCGCTCCCATCAAGGCATGCGTGATCGTATCCATCCCGACCGGCCCCCCTTGTCGCCAGGGTGGCGCCAGGCCAGGCGCTCGGCGCAGCGCAGTTGCCGTTCGAGCCAGGCTTGCGTGCGCCCGGTATCCGGCGAACGGTCGCGCAGCCAGTAGCCGAAGGTGGAGAGGAAGATGCCGGTCAGCACGACCTCCCCCACTTCGCGGCGCCAGCCGGATTCGGGCAGGCGGGCCGATTCCCGCAGCCACTGCACGGTGCGGCTGATATGCAGCAGGCCCTGTACCTGCAGATGCACGTGCTCTGGCTGCAGCTTGTAGCGCAGCATCTGGGCGGTGAGTTGCCGGTGCGGGGCCAGCGCCTCGAGCCAGGCGAGGATGGCCTGCTCCAGGCGCTCGCGGTGCGATAGGGCAGCCCAGCCTTCACGCGTGGCAGCGCGCACGAGCGCAAGGTCGGCACGTTCGAACCAGGCCTCGGCCAGGTCGTCCTTCTGCAGGTAATGTCGATGAATCTGGTCCAGGCCGATGCCCATGTCATCGGCGACGTCATGCAGGTGCAGGGCGTCCCAACCGCTGCGCTCGCCGAGCATCAGGGCGACCTCCAGTATCCGGCCGGCCAGGGCTGCATCGTCGTTCATGACGTTGCCATCCTCGGGAATGCGCATCAGCGCTCTACCTTCCAGCATAGAGAGGCAGCCCGCGTGCGAGCGCGAATTTCTTTGCCATGTGCACGATGCTGCCGGATCGGCGTGCAGTCGGGGGCTTGCCGGCCTGTACCCGGTTCGGCACCTGCCTCGACAATTTCCGCACGCGGGCTATCTTTAGGGTGTCAGTCCAGGCGCCATCCGGAACGGCCGCCGTGCCAGCCAGAATTCGGCGGCGGCCGCGGCGTTGCGTGGACAGAGGCCGTACGCGCATGAAAGCGGATTCTCCCCCGAGGCAGAACTACGAGGATGCCCTGCTCGGCATCGTGCGGGAGATGTCTTCGGCCATGCGCCCGCCGGCAGAGTCTGAAGTGACGGTCGCGCTGGACAGCACGCTCGAAGGCGAACTGGGCTTTGACAGCCTGACGCGCGCCGAGCTGCTGACCCGCCTTGAACACCGCTTCGGCGTCAGCCTGCCAGAGCAGGTGCTGGCCCAGGCCGACACCCCGCGCGCGCTGCTGCGTGCCTTGCTCGCCGCCCAGGACCTCCCGCCTGGCGCAAGCGGCGCGCACCTGCGCCAGGCCCGCCCTGCCCCGGCGGCGCAGGCGCCCGAGGGCGCCGCCACCTTGCCGGACGTGCTGCGCTGGCACTTGCGCAGCCACCCGGAGCGCACCCACATCATCCTGCAGGACGGCGACGGCGCAGACACGCAGATCAGCTTTGCGCAGCTGCACCGCCGCGCCGCGGCCATCGCCGCCGGACTGGTCGCCCGCGGCGTGAGCGCGGGCACGGCCGTGGCCATCATGCTGCCCACCAGCCCCGAGTACTTCTACAGCTTCTGCGGCGTGCTGCTGGCGGGCGGGATTCCGGTACCGCTCTACCCGCCGGCGCGGCTGGCGCAGATCGGCGACCACCTGCAGCGCCACGCCGGCATCCTGGCCAACGCGCAGGCGCCGATCCTGATCACGGTGGCCCAGGCGCGGCCGCTGGCGGCCCTGCTCAAGGCCAGCACGGGAACGCTGCATAGCGTGCTCACGCCGCAGGAACTGGAGGACGGCGGCGGCGCCCCGGTCCATCCGATGCTGCGCACGCACGACATCGCCCTGCTGCAATACACCTCGGGCAGCACCGGCTCGCCCAAGGGGGTCGTGCTCAGCCATGCCAACCTGCTGGCCAACCTGCGCGCCATGGGCAAGACCCTTGCCGTCGGCTCGCAGGACGTCTTTGTCAGCTGGCTGCCGCTCTATCACGACATGGGCCTGATCGGCGCCTGGCTGGGCAGCCTGTACTACGCCTACCCGCTGGTGGTGATGTCACCGCTTGCCTTCCTGGCGCGGCCCGAGCGCTGGCTCTGGGCGATCCACAAGTACCGCGGCACGCTCTCGGGCGGGCCCAACTTTGCCTTCGAGCTGTGCCTGCGCAAGCTGGCCAATGCCGACCTGGCCGGCCTGGACCTTTCCAGCTGGCGCTTCGTCTTCAATGGCGCGGAGCCGGTGAGCCTGCAGACCATGCGCGCCTTCATGGAGCGCTTTGCCCGCTACGGCCTGCACCCGCAGGCCGCCGCGCCTGTGTACGGGCTGGCCGAGGCCTCGCTGGGCCTGACCTTTCCGCCGCTGGGCCGCGGGCTGGCCGCCGACCGCATCGACCGCGCCGAGTTCACGCGCACTGCCGTGGCCGTGCCCGCCGGCGAACGCGAGCCCAATGGTGAGCGCAAGACCCTGGAATTCCCGTCCTGCGGCCGGCCTCTGTCCGGCCACGAAGTCCGCATCGTCGACGCCACCGGATGCGAACTGGGTGAGCGGCATGAGGGCCTGCTGCAGTTCCGCGGCCCTTCGGCCACCAGCGGCTATTTCCGCAATCCCGTGCAGACCCGCCAGCTGTTCGACCGCGGCTGGCTGAACACCGGCGACTATGCCTATATCGCCGCCGATGAGGTCTATATCACCGGGCGCGCCAAGGAAACCATCGTGCGCGGCGGCCGCAATATCTATCCCTATGAACTGGAGCAGGCGGTCGGCGCCATCCCCGGCATACGCAAGGGCTGCGTGGCCGTGTTCGGCAGTCCCGATCCGGAGAGCGGCACCGAACGCATCGTGGTGATGGCGGAAACCGCCGAGAAGGATGTGCAGGCGCGCCGCGCGCTGCACCGGCAGGCGCTGAAGACCGCCCTCGACGTGCTGGGCATGCCGCCCGACCATATCGCGCTGGTGCCGCCGCACAGCATCCTGAAGACATCGAGCGGCAAGATCCGGCGCGCCGCCTGCCGCGAGCGCTTCGAGCACGGACGGCCCGGCCGTGGCGTGGAGGCGCCCTGGCTGCAGATCGCGCGCTTTGGCTGGCGCGCGCTGCGGCCGGAGCTGCGGCGCGGCCGGCAGACCGCCGCGGGCCTGTCCTACGCCCTCTATGCCTGGCTCCTGTTCGCCGCGCTGGCGCCGGCAACCTGGCTGGCATCAGTTGCACTGCACCGGCCGGCACTGGGCTGGGCGCTCAGCCACCACGCTGCCCGGCTGTTTCTCAGGCTGGGCGCGGTGCCATGGTTCGTGCAAGGGCTTGAGCACCTGCCGCGCGACCGGCCCTGCATCCTGGTCTCGAACCACGCCAGCTACCTGGATGGCATCGTGCTGGTGGCGGCGCTGCCCGCGCCGGTATGCATGGTCGCCAAGCGCGAGCTGCAGGGCCAGCGCATTCCCGGCACCTACCTGGCCAGCATCGGCGCCGATTTCATCGACCGCTTCGATAACGTGCGCGAACACGAGGACGTGGAGCGCGTAGTGGCGGCGGTGCGCGCCGGGCATTCGGCGCTGTTCTTCCCCGAAGGCACCTTCGGGCGCGCCCCGGGGCTTCAGGCCTTCCGCTCCGGCGCGTTCCTGGCGGCCGCGCGGGCCGGCGCGCCGGTGGTGCCGGTCGCCATCCGCGGCACCCGCTCGGTGCTGCGCGACGGCCAGTGGCTGCCGCGCCGGGGGCCGATCGGCGTGGTATTCGGCAGCCCGCTCTGGCCGGACGGCGCAGACTGGCCGGCCGCCATGCGCCTGCGCAACACCGCCCGCGCCGAGATCCTGCATTACTGCGGCGAGCCGGACGCCCGGCGCACGACGCACCGGGATGGAAGGCGGGCCTAGTGCCCCGCGCCGCGAGGAACTTGCCATGACATCTGCCGACGGCGCAGGACACTAGCGGCATGGATACCTTTGCCACCGCCCCGATGTGGGCCGGCTTCCTGGTCCTGGTGCTGGGGACGCTGGTCGTGGACATCTTCGTCCTTGGCGGCCGGCGCGCGCACCGTGTTTCGACACGTGAAGCGCTGGGCTGGACCCTGACCTGGTCGACCCTGGCCCTGCTCTTCGGCATCGCCCTCTGGTGGCTGCTGGCCGGGAGCACCGGACGCGAGACCGCGGACCGCAAGGTGCTGGAGTTCTATACCGGCTACCTGATCGAGCTGTCGCTGTCGGTCGACAATATGTTCGTGTTCGCGATGATCTTCGGCTATTTCGCGGTGCCGCCGGAGTTGCAGCGCAGGGTGCTGCTGTTCGGCGTGGTCGGCGCCATCGTGATGCGCGCCGCCATGATCCTGGCCGGCGTGTGGCTGATCAGCGAATTCTCGTGGATCCTCTATGTGTTCGGCGTGTTCCTGCTGTTCACCGGCATCAAGATGCTGTTCGTCTCCAGGCGTGCCCCCGATCTCTCGCGCAATCCCATCGTTCGCTTCTTGTGCGCGCATATGCGGGTCACCGCGGACTATCACGGCGAGCGCTTCTTCGTGCGCATGGACGGCCTGCGCCATGCGACCCCGATGTTCCTGGTGGTGCTGCTGGTCGAGGCGACCGACCTGGTGTTTGCCGTCGACAGCATTCCGGCCATCTTCGCCGTCACCACCGACCCCTTCATCGTCTTCACCTCCAACATCTTCGCCATCATGGGGCTGCGGGCGCTGTACTTCCTGCTGGCCAACCTGGCGCAGCATTTCCAACACCTGAAGTACGGCCTGGCCATCGTGCTGGCCTTTATCGGCGCCAAGATGCTGGCCGAGCCGTGGTTCCATGTGCCGGTGCACTGGTCTCTCGGCGCCGTCGCCATGACGTTGCTGGTGTCGGTCCTGGTCAGCCAGGCCAGGGCCCGGCGCACACTTGCACACGCCGGCGACGAGCTGGGTAGCCACTGCGCGTCGCGCGAGCGCAGGGCGGGAAACAGGCGCACATAAGGAGCAATGCCATGAACAAGATCCTGCTTGCGACCGACGGGTCGGCCTATAGCGACGCGGCCGCGCGCTACCTGGTACAGAATCCCCTGTTCAGCCGCGACTTCGTGGTGCACGTGATGCACTGCGAGCCGGATGTGGCTGGCGACATCAAGACCTTCATCGACCGGCACACCCTCGATGCCTGGCATCGCGAACAGAACGACAAGGCGATGCAGTCCGTGGCCAGCATCCTGGGCGAGGCCGGTATCGCTTTCGAGTGCCATGGCGTCGTCGGCTTCGCGCCGGCGCGCATCGTCGAGTACGCGGGCAGCATTGGCGCCAGCCTGATCGTGATGGGTTCGCACGGCCGCGGCGGCTTCCTGGATGCCATCATCGGCTCGGTGGCCAGGCGAGTCCTTGCCCACGCGCACTGCCCGGTGCTGCTGGTCAGGAGCTAGCCACTCTCAAAGGGCGGCGCGCAGGCCCAGGAAGAAGCGGCGCCCGGGCGCGGGTTCGAAATACCGCCCGTTGGCCTCGTTGACGATCACCGAGCCGATATAGCGCCGGTCGGTGAGGTTGTCGATGCGGCCGAAGACGTAGAGCCGGGTCGGGCCGATGCGGAACTCATAGCCGGCGCGCAGGTTGAAGACCGCATAGCCGGGCGCGGCCTGCGTGTTGAGGTCGTCGGCGTAGACGCGGCTGTCCACGCGCATCTCGGCCCCCAGCGTCAGCGGCGCTGCCGGCCGCCATGACAGGTCCGCGCCCAGGCTGTGGCGCGCGGTGCCGGGCAGGCGGTTGCCGGCTGCCACGGTCTGGCCCTGCGCGTTGACGAAGCTGTCGCCGAAGTAAGCATCGAGCCAGGTATAGGCCAGTCCTGCCTCGATACGGCCGCCGCCGCCCTTGCCCGGCGTGCCCACCTCGCCGAGGAAGCCGCCGCGCCAGCCCAGTTCAAAGCCGCGCCGGTGCACGCCGCTGACATTCTGGTAGACGGTGCGCCCGGCGTTGTTCGATTGGGGCACCACTTCGTCGTGGCTGTCGGCATCGAACAGCGCCGCCTCCAGCCGCTGTCCCGCCGCCTGCCACTTGATGCCGATCTCGCCCTGGCGGCTGGTAGAGGCCTGCAGCCCCAGGTTGCTGCCGACGCCGCCTGGGCCGTAGGCGACTTCGGTCAGCGTCGGTGTCTCGAAGCCGCGGCCGAGGTTGGCGTAGACGTTGAGGGAATCGAGCGCGTGCCACACCACGCCAAGCACGGGGCTGACGTTGCTGTAGGTCGCGCTGCCACTGTCGTCGGGGCTGGCCGCATTGATGAAGTGGTCGTCAATGCCAAGCCGCACCCGGCTGGCGCGCACGCCGCCCACCAGTTGCCACGCCGAGTGGAAGCTCCAGTCGAACTGCGCAAAGGCGCCAAGGTCGGTCGCGGTATTGGTCTCGTCGCGGCGCAGCGCGCCCTGCGTGCCGTTCTGGTTGACGTAGCCGTTGCGGCCATCGCGCATGCCGTTGGCTTCGAGCCCGGCGCTCCATAGCAGCGGCAGGCCGGCGGCGGTGGTGGCGCGCCGGCTCCACGACAGCGCGGCGCCGCCGTAGGTGCGGTCCAGGTCGACGATGCCGCCGGCCGAATTCGGCGCGGCACCGCTGAGGCCCAGCCGCTGGTACAGGTTGCGCGTGCCGCCGTACAGGCGTGCCGACAAGCTGTCGGTCCCGGTCAGCTGGTGGTCCACCACCACGCCGGCCTGGGTCTGCTCGACATTCTTGCCGGTATCGAACTGGGTCGCCGCGGGCACCGCCTGGCGCGGGTTGGCATCGGCCTGCGCACGCGTGAGCCCCAGCGGGTCCTGCGCCAGCGGCTGGTTGAAATAGTTGAACTGGCCGGTCACGCGCGTGCCGCTGGCCGGCTGCGCCACGACCTTGGCATTGAGCTGGTAGCGGCGCGCCGCGCTGTGGTCGCGGTAGCCGTCGGTCTGGTAGGTCCAGGCATTGAGTGAGCCGCCGAGCCGGTCGTTGCCGCCGGCCAGCGCGATGCCCGCCTGCCACTGGCCATCCGAGCCGAACCCCGTCGACGCGCGCCCGCTGAAGCCATCCTTGGGCGGATCGGGCGTGAACACCTGCACCACGCCGCCCGACGCATTGCCATACATCTGCGCAAACGGGCCGCGCAGCACCTCGACGCGGCTGGCGTTGGCAAGGTCGGCAGTGGAAGCCTGGCCCTGCCCGTCCGGCATGGTGGCCGGGATGCCGTCGACATACAGGCGCACGCCGCGCACGCCGAAGGTAGAGCGCGTGCCAAAGCCACGCACCGCAAGTTGCAGGTCCTGCGAGTAGTTCTGCCGGTCGCGCACCGCCACGCCCGGCACGCCGGCCAGCACCTCGGACAGGTTCACCAGCGGCGTGGCGCTGCGCAGCGGATCGACCGGCACGCTGTCCACCGCCGCCGGCGCATCAAAGCGGCGCTGCTCGCCGCGGGTGGCGCTGACCACCACGTCGGGCAGCGTTTCAGCAGTGGCAGCGGCCACTGCCGTGCCGGGCGGGTCGGCGGCACGCGCGCCGGTGCTGGCAAGGATCAGCGCGGCCAACGCCAGCGCGGAGCGGTTCGCGAACGGGATGCGGGGGATACCGGAACGGCGCTGCTGCCGGACCGCCAAAATCTGCCTGCCGCCTGGTTTCATGGGGATCGGAAGCGGTTGCGGGTTCTGGCGCGGAGGACGGGGGCGCCGGGCACAGGTGAATGTGTCGCAACTTTATCGTGCCGACAGCACTATTGTCACGCGCGCGGCTGCGGGGAAAACCCGCGGAAGAGACCATGCCGAAACCGGATTCCAGATGTTCAGAAAAATTCAACAACTGATTGCATGGACGCTCACGCAACCAATTCCATGGCTCTCTACACTGCTTTCATCACCCGCCGCAACCGCACCAGTCCATCACGCGATGCAGCATAAGGGTATTCAGATTTCCGCAACTACCAAGGGATCCACCATCATGACCACCGCACAAACCCGCATCGCCATCGTCTACCATAGCGGCTACGGCCACACCGCCAAGCAGGCCCAGGCCGTTGCGCGCGGGGCCGGCAATGTCGCAGGCGCTGAAAGCCTGCTGATTCCGGTCGAGGACATCGACCAGCACTGGGACACGCTGGAGCAGGTGGACGCCATCATCTTCGGCGCGCCGACCTACATGGGCAGCGCCTCGGCACAGTTCAAGGGTTTCATGGACGCCACCTCGCGCAATGTCTTTGCCAAGGGCGGCAAGTGGGCCAACAAGGTCGCGGCCGGCTTCACCAACGCGGCCTCGCGCTCCGGCGACAAGCTGGCCACGCTGCAGCAGATCGCGATCTTCGCGGCGCAGCACGGCATGCACTGGGTCAACCTGGGCCTGCCCCCGGGCCACAACAACTCCAAGTCGACCGAGGACTCGCTGAACCGCCACGGCTTCTTCCTGGGCGCCGCCGCGCAGTCCAACGCCGATGAAAGCGCCGACGTGGTGCCGCCGCTGGCCGACCTGCGCACCGCCGAGCACCTGGGTGCCCGCGTGGCCGAAGTTGCGCAGCAACTGGTCGCGGGCCGGCGTGCGCTGGCTGAACTGAAAGAAGCTGCCTGATCCCGTCGCACTCTGACTGATCGGCCCCCATGGGGCCGATTTTCTTTTCCGGGGCAGTCGCGAGCCCCTGGGCGGTCAGTACAGGACTTCCAGCTCGTCGAACAACTCACTGTCCTTCTGCGCCGCCGAGCGCGCGCGGCGCCGGATTTCCTGCAGCAGGCAGTCGGTGAAGCACTGCGCCGCAGGGCTGCGCACCGCGTTGTGGCGCGTGATGACGCCGAGCCGGCTGGTCTCGAACTGCTCGGCCAGCGCAAAGACGTGGACCCAGCCGCGCATCGACTCGGTCAGCAACAGCGGCCGCGGGCAATAGCTGATCATGCCGGCATTGCGGATCAACTCCAGCAGCAGCGCGGTGGAGTGCGCGCAATGCAGCCGCGCCGGGTCGATGCGGGCTTCATGCTGCCAGAACAGGTTGCGCATAAAGGACTCGTAGCTGGCCGCGGTGTAGTTGACGACCCAGTCCTGCTCCAGCAGTCCGTGCAGCGACCGCGCATCCGCGCACGGGTGCCCGCGCCGCGCGATCACACACGAGGTGTAGGCAAGCAGCGGCTCGCACTCGAATTCCTGCGTGGACATCGCCGCCGTGAACGGCCCCACGGCAAAGTCCAGCGTGCCTTCGCGTAAGCGGGGCAAGGCCACCGCGGTCAGGCCTTCGAAGATCTCCACCTGCACGCCCGGCATGCGTTCGCGAAAGCGCAGCAGCACGCGCGGCAGGAAGGTCAGCATGACCCAGGGCGTGACGCTGATGCTCAGCCGCCCCACCCCTTCGCCGCGCAGCGTGGCCAGTTCTTCACTGGCGCGGGCGAGCTGCCCGACCACCAGCCGGGCGTGGCCCAGCATGCGCTGCCCCGCCTCGGTCAGCGCCACGCCGCTGGCGGTACGCGACAGCAAGGGCAGCCGCGCCTCGCTTTCCAGCTCGCGCAGCGCCTTGGTGACCGCCGCCTGCGACAGCCCGACCAACCGGGCGGCGGCGCGGATACTGCCGGCGTCGGCAACGGCGACCAGCGCCTGGATCTGGTGGAGTTTCATCGTCATGGCGGTTCGAACTGGTGACAACCAATGGTTGTCAGGATAACAGTATTGCGGCTATCGGCACGCGCGGGCCCTGCATAAGATCGGCCCACGCAATCCCCCGACAAAGCCTCCGGAGACCCCATGCACCCCGATCCCGTCCTGCCCGGCATCCGCGCCATCGAAGCCGAGATGGTGGACCTGCGTCACCGCATCCACGCCTATCCCGAGCTCGGCTTCGAGGAATTCGCCACCAGCGACCTGGTGGCGGAGTGCCTGCAGGCCTGGGGCTATGCCGTGCATCGCGGCCTGGGCGGAACCGGCGTGGTAGGCACGCTGCGTCACGGCGAAGGCCGCGCCATCGGCCTGCGCGCCGACATGGATGCGCTGCCGATCCGCGAAGCCACGGGCCTGCCGTATGCCAGCAAGATCGATGGCAAGATGCATGCGTGCGGCCATGACGGCCACACCGCCACGCTGCTGGCCGCGGCCCGCTACCTGGCCGAGCACAAGCCTTTCCGCGGCACGCTGCACGTCATCTTCCAGCCGGCCGAGGAAGGCATGGGCGGCGCGCGCGAGATGATCCGGGACGGCCTGTTCCGCCTGTTCCCCTGCGATGCGGTGTTCGCGCTGCACAACATGCCCGGCCACCCGACCGGCAAGTTCGGCTTCCTGGGCGGGCCGTTCATGGCCTCGTCTGATACTGTCACGATCCGCGTCACCGGACGCGGCGGCCACGGCGCGGTGCCGCAGCGGGCGGTCGATCCGGTGGTGGCCTGCGCGTCGATGGTGATGGCCTTGCAGTCGGTGGTGGCGCGCAATGTGAACCCGCTCGACATGGCCATCGTGACCGTCGGCGCGATCGAGGCCGGCAAGGCGCCCAACGTGATCCCCGAGAGCGCCGAGCTGCGCCTGTCGGTGCGCGCGCTGAAGGCCGAGGTGCGCGACCTGCTGCAGGCACGCATCACCGCGCTGGCGCATGCCCAGGCCGAAAGCTTCGGCGCCAGCGCCGAGGTCCACTACGACCGCCGCTACCCGGTGCTGGTCAACGACCCCGCCACGACCGAGATGGCGCGCGAGGTCGCGCGTGAATGGCTGGGCGAGGACGGCCTGATCGACAACATGGTGCCGCTGACCGGCAGCGAGGATTTCTCTTTCATGCTCCAGGAATGCCCGGGCTGCTACCTGATCGTCGGCAATGGCGATGGCGAGGGCGGCTGCATGGTGCACAACCCCGGCTACGACTTCAACGACGCCTGCCTGCCGCTTGCGGCCACCTACTGGATCAAGCTGGTCGAGCGCTACCTGCGCTGAGCCACGCTCCGCCGTCGACAATGACCGGCCCCAAGGCCGGCGCCACCCCACCCACGGAGACACCGAATGCCCACTTCCCTGCCCGCGCAGCCGCTGGACGGCGCTTATGCCGCGCCCCCGGCCAGCCGCGCCGCACCGCGCCGTGGCGTGATCGCAGCCATCACCATTGGCAACGGCCTGGAGTTCTACGATTTCACCGTCTACAGCTTCTTCGCGGTACTGATTGGCAAGCTGTTCTTTCCCGTGACCGGCAGCTTCGGCCAGCTGATGCTGTCGCTGGCCACGTTTGGCGTGGGCTTTGTCGCGCGCCCGCTCGGTGGCCTGCTGATCGGGCTCTATGCGGACCGCGTGGGGCGCAAGCCGGCCATGGCGCTGACGCTGTGGCTGATGGGGCTGGGCTCGCTGCTGTTCGTGGTCACGCCCACCTATGCGCAGTCCGGGCTGGCCGCGCCGCTGCTGATCGTGCTGGCGCGGCTGCTGCAGGGCTTTGCGCTGGGCGGCGAGGTCGGGGCCTCCACGGCGCTGCTGATGGAGTACGCCGACGACCATTCCCGCGGCTACTACGGCAGCTGGCAGCTGTTCAGCCAGGGCGTGAGCGTGCTGCTGGGGGCGGTGGTCGGGCTGTCGCTGACCAACGGGCTCTCGCCTGACGCCCTGCAAAGCTGGGGCTGGCGCGTGCCGTTCGCCATCGGCATCCTGGTGATCCCGCTCGGCCTCTATATCCGCCGTCACCTGGAAGAAACCGCCGAAGCGCCGGCCGCCGGCGCGCCGGGCCATGAACGTGCAGGCCTGACTGAAATCTTCCGCGGACACGGCCGCGTGGTGGTGGCCGGCGTGCTGGTGACCATCGGCGGCACCTCCGCCACCTATATCGTGCTGCACTACATGACCAGCTACGCGGTGACGGTGCTGAAGATCCCGCTCGGGCTCAGCATGGCCGCCGGCTGCGTCGCCGCGCTGGTGCAGGTGGGGCTGTCCGCGTATGCCGGCAGGCTGTCCGACCGCATCGGCCGCAAGCCCGCCATCCTGTGGTCGCGCGTGGCGATGCTGGTGCTGGTCTACCCCGCCTTCCTGCTGCTCAACGCACGGCCGTCGCTCGGCACGCTGCTGGCCGTGGTCGCGATGCTGGCCCTGCCGCTGGTGCTGAACGTGGTGCCGTCCGTGGTGCTGATCACCGAGCTGTTCCCGCGCCGCATCCGCGCCAGCGGATTGTCGGTAGTCTATTGCATCGGCGTGCTGGTGTTCGGCGGCTTCGCGCAGCTGATCGCCACCTGGCTGATCGAACTGACCGGCAACGCCAGCGCCCCGGCGCTGTATGTGATCGGCTGCGGCCTGATTTCGCTGGTCGGGCTGGCGATGGTGCCGGAGACGGCGGGCAAGCGGCTGGACTGACGGTGGCGGACTAGTGTCCTGTTCCGCAGATAGCTTGCCAAAATGAAATCGTCCAGTTGGCTGTCAGGCTAGGCGCGAGGAGGCGCCATAGCCATAGCTATGGCAACGACGAGCAACGACGAGCAACGACGCATGGCGGCCAACTGGGCGATTTCATGGCAAGGTATCTGCGGATACAGGACACTAAGCGCCGGACAAGATCCGGCGCGCGCGCTCCAGCACCGGACGGTCCACCATCTTGCCGTCCACCGCCACCGCGGCGCCATCGGCAGCGGCGGCCGCGGCCATGACACGCACGGCCCAGTGCCGTTCATCGGCCGACGGCACCAGGCCGTCGTGCACGCCGCGGACCTGGCCCGGGTGGATCAGCAGCTTGGCGCCAAAGCCGAAGGCCCGGGCGCGGCGCGTTTCCGCGGCAAGTGCGGCGTCATCGCCGATTGCGGTGCAAACGCCATCCACGGGCGCGGGCAAACCCGCCGCGCGGGAATGAAGCACCAGCCGGCTGCGAAAGTGGTGCAACGCTTCGCCGTCGTCCTGCACGTCGAGATCGAACATCAGATCGATGCTGCCGAACAGCAGCCGGACCACGCCGCCGGCACGGGCCAGCTCGCGTAAGCCGGCAAAGCCGGCGGCGTTCTCGACCAGCGGGAAACAGCGCACACCGGGCAATGCCGCAGCCAGCGCATGGACGCCGGCCGGATCAGCCTTCGGCAGCACGATTTCCGAGACACCCTGCGCGCGGCACCAGGCGAGATCGTCTTCGTAGTACGCGGTATCGGCCCCGTTGATGCGCACCAGCATGGCGACGCCGGCTGCCGATGCCTGCGCGCAAAGCGCCGCCCATGGGGCGCCAAGTCCGTCGCGGGCCTGCCCCTTGTCGGCGGGCGCGACCGCATCCTCGAAGTCGACGATGACGGCATCGGCGCCGGAGACTATCGCCTTGGCGATGCGCTCCGGACGCGAGGCCGGGACAAACAGGTAGCTGCGCGGATTGGCGATCGGCATGGCGCTCCTTTCAGACTGCGCCGGCTGAGCGCAACGCGGCAATCTGCGCCGCGGTCTGGCCCAGATCGGCGAGGATGGCATCGGTGTTTGCGCCGAGCGACGGAATCGGGTCCATGCGTGCCTCGGTCATGCCCGGCGGCAGCAACGCCGGCACGGGACCCACCGGCGTGTCGACCTGGCGCCAGCGCTGGCGCGCCGCCAGCTGGGGGTGATCCCATACGTCAGCGATGGTGTTGACGCGCGCATTGGCGATCCTGGCGGCCTCCAGCCGGTCGACCGCTTCGGCGGCGGTCAGGCCCGAGAAGCTGTCGACGATGCGCGCGCGCAGCGCCGCGCGGTTCTGGTTGCGCAGGCTGTTGCTGGCAAAGTCGGGATGCGTGGCGAGATCGGGTTCGCCCAGCACTGCCTCGCAGAACACGACCCACTCGCGCTCGTTCTGCAGTCCCAGCATCACGGTCTTGCCATCGCCGGTCGGAAACGGGCCATAGGGATAGATGGTGGCATGTGCCGCACCCGCGCGCGGCGGCGGCTCGGCGCCATCGAAGGCGTAGTAGAGCGGGAAGCCCATCCACTCCACCATCGATTCCAGCATCGAGATATCGATGCGCTTGCCGCGCCCGGTCTTGCCGCGTTCGAGCAGCGCGGCCAGGATATTGGTATAGGCATACATGCCGGCCGCAATATCGGCCACCGAGGCACCGGCCTTGACGCCGTCCTCCGGCGTGCCGGTCACGGAGACAAAGCCGGACTCGCTCTGGACCAGCAGGTCGTAGGCCTTCTTGTCGCGGTACGGGCCGTCGCTGCCATAGCCCGAGATATCGCACACGATCAGGCGCGGGTACTTTTCGCTCAGGCTGTCGAAGTCCAGGCCCAGGCGCGCGGCCGCGCCGGGCGCGAGGTTCTGCACCAGCACGTCCGCGCGTTCGAGCAGTCCGGCCAGCACGGGGGCGGCCGCGGCGTGCTTGACGTCGAGCGTGAGGCTCTCCTTGGAGCGGTTGGTCCAGACGAAGTGCGAAGACAAGCCGCGCACGCGCGTGTCGTAGGCGCGGGCAAAGTCGCCGCTGCCAGGCCGCTCGATCTTGATGATGCGCGCGCCCAGGTCCGCCAGCTGGCGGGTACAGAACGGGGCCGCGATCGCCTGCTCCAGGGAAACGACGGTGATGCCTTCGAGGGGATGGGGCATGGTGGTATCCGGTTTTGCGCAATGTCCTGACGGCAATCTACCGGAGCGCGCCGCACCTGGGAAATACCGATTGCCGAGGGGATCATAAGTAAAATGAATACTTTGGAATTCTCCCGGAGCCTGCCTTGGACCTGCGCGCCATGCGCTATTTCATCGCCATCGTCGACCAGGGCAGCCTGACGCGGGCAGCCGAAGTGGTCTGCGTGGCGCAGCCCGCACTCAGCCAGCAGCTGGCGGCGCTGGAAAAAGAGCTGGGCGTGCCGCTGGTCCACCGCGGCGCCATGGGCGTCAGGCCCACGGAAGCCGGCCGCACGCTCTATCGCCACGCCCGCAATATCCTGCGGCAGGTGGAGATCGCAGGCGCCGAGGCCCGGGTGGCGGGCACGGATGTCACCGGCATGGTTGCCATCGGCCTGCCCACCACGGCGGCAGCGGCATTCGGCATGCCGCTGATCCGCGCCGTGCGCGCCCGCTATCCGCAAATCCGGCTGCAGCTGTTCGAGAGCATGAGCGGTTATATCTCGGAGCTGCTGGACCACAACCGGCTGGACTTCGCCATCCTGTTCCGCGATGTGCCGTCGCGCGCGGTGGAACTGGAGCGGCTGGCGAGCGAATCGCTATACCTGGTCGGAACGCTTCCCGTGACGCGCGGGCGCACAAAGGCGCAAGCGAAGCCTCGGGCGCAGGCCGGTGCGGAAGGCGCTACGGTCGCGATCAAGGCATTGGGCGAGCTGCCACTCGTGCTGCCAAGCGGCTCGCAGGGCCTGCGCGAAGTGGTCGAGCTTGCCTTCGCGCAGGCCGGCGTGCCGCTGAACGTGGTGGCCGACCTGGATTCGCTGCCCTTCCTGCTAGCGACCGCGCGCGAGGGCCTGGCCTGCACCATCCTTCCCGCGTCGTCGCTGTCCGACGCGGACAGCGAAGTGCCGCGGCACCTGATCGTGCCGGAACTGCGCCGCACGCTGTCGCTGTGCTGGCCACGCGCGCTGCCGCGCACCAGCGCGGCCGAGGCCGTGGCGGAGGTGCTGCGCGAACTGGTGGCCGAACGCATTGCGGCGGGCGGGTCGCTCAAGCCGCCGCTCATTCCGCCGCCTGCAGCCGATCAATAAAACTTATGCCCGTAGTCGGCGATTGAATTTCACGCCGGCGCAGCAGTCGGCTAGAGTTGCCACCAGCCTGGGCCGGCATTCACGGCCCCGCAACTCCAGGAGACACCATGCAACGCACCCGCCGCGCCCTGGCAGCCGCCGCTGCCCTGGCCGCCTGCCTGCCGCTGTTCAGCGCCAGGGCCCTCGCCGCCGATCCCTATCCGTCCAAGCCCATCCAGATGATCGTGCCGCAGGCGCCGGGCGGCACCAACGATATCGTCGCGCGCCTGGTCGCCGCGACCCTGTCGCAACGGCTCGGCCAGCAGGTGGTGGTGGAAAACCGCCCGGGCGCCGGCGGCAATATCGGCACCCAGGCAGCGGCCCGCACCGCCCCGGACGGCTACACGCTGCTGATGACCATCAGCAGCACGCAGGCCATCAACCCGTCACTGTACCGCAGCATCCCGTTCGACCCGGTCAAGGATTTCGAGCCGATCGCCCCGGTGGCGAGCGTGCCGAACGTGCTGGTGGCCAATCCCGCCTTCCCCGCCAAGTCGCTGCCCGAACTGATCGCGATGGCCAAGGCTAGCCCGGACTACTACCGCTATGCCTCCGCCGGCAATGGCACGCTGAACCACCTGCTGGGCGAGATGCTCAACAGCATGGCCGGCATCAAGCTCGAACACGTGCCCTACAAGGGCGTCGCGCCAGCGCTGAACGATGTGCTGGGCAACCAGGTGCCGCTGGCCTTCGCCAGCCTGCCGTCAGTGCTGGCCCATATCAAGGCGGGCAAGGTGCGCGCGCTCGGCGTCAGCTCCGCCAAGCGCTCGCCGTTCGCGCCGGACATTCCCGCGATCAGCGAAACCGTGCCCGGCTATAGCGGCGACCTCTGGGTCGGCCTGTTCGCGGTCAAGGGCACGCCGAAGGACGTGACGCAAAAGCTTGGCCAGGCCATGCAGGAGATCCTGGCGGACAAGACCCTGCGCGACAAGCTAGCGGCACAGGGCGCCGAAGTCATGACGGGCACGCCGCAGCAGTTCAGCAAGATGCTGGCGTCCGACATGGACAAGTGGGCCCGCATCGTGAAGGCATCGGGCGCGCAGGTGGACTGAGCGCAAAAGCACCCAGGCGGCACGCCAGCGGGCATGCCGCCACTCCCGCACACCCCCACCCTATCGGGCAACGAGCGCCGCCAGGTCCAGCCCCCCGCCGGTCGCGAAATTATTGCGACAAGACCCCTTCCAGCAGCTTTCCTCAACAGGTAGTTCCTACCTTCGGCTAATCGTCGGGCCAGACAGCTCCCATGACGGCGAGCCGCCAGGGCCATCCCACTTGGTGTTTTCCCTAGGGCAAAAAGCCTTGGCGAAGCCCGCGGCAGTGCGCTACATTTGAATCAAATAAATCTTTTATTTGATTATTTATTCGATGCGCGCGATACGTCACGCGCCACCAGGAGACAGCGCCCCCGATGAGTTTCCAAAACCACTCTTTCTAGCGACGGCGGTGATAGGTTGCGATTTCGCGCGTCGCGATCTCGTAGACCTTTTCCAGTTGTTCCAGCTGTCCGGCCGCCTTTAGGGCGCCGGATTTAGGGCCGAATTCGCCTTGCGCGGTCTCGAGCAATGTCTCGCGCCGCAAGCGGGCGAATTCGTCGCACACCCTTATGCCTTCGTCAGTGGCGAAGTAGTAAATGCCCGTGCGTGCGCTGCCGTATTTGTCGACCAGTTCGGCCTTGAGCAGCTTGCGCAACTCATATTGCATGTTGGGCACATCCTGGCGATTGGTCATGTGCAGCAGGTCCTTGATGGTCTTGGGCCGTTCGTGCATCCGGATGATGTGCAGCAGGGTATTTTCCTGCCCGCTCAGCGTAATACCGGTCACGGCAGCCAGGCATTCGGACTGCCACCGCAGGAACGACTGATAAACCCGCATGACGGCGTATTCGAGGTCGGTGATCTCGACGCTGAAATCATCCGTCGCCAGGTGCCAGCGATGTTGCTCGGCAGTGCGGTCGATTTTCGCGGATGGCGTGGAGTTACTCGAGGTCTTGGGCATTGTCAGCTCGACGCACGTTGCGTGCGTGGGTTTATCAGGGCAGTACGGGCGCCGCATTATCCGTGTGCGGCGCCTGCTTCAGGGATTCTACTTGGCCGGGAGATACGCATGAGAAAAATTCTGAACACGAAGGACTTTGTACTGGGCACGTTTGCGACCAATTGCTCGGGTGGCATGTCGGTAACCAAGATCGGCGAGCGCTGGGACAACTCGTGGGAAAACAACGCGAAGCTGGCCCGGATGCTGGACGACGCCGGTATCGACTTCATGCTGCCGATCGCGCGCTGGATCGGCTACGGCGGCGAGACCGACTTCCACGGCTCGGTGCTGGAAACGATCACGTGGGCTGCCGGGTTGCTGGCGCAGACCAAGAACCTGACGGTATTCGCGACCATCCACACCGCGGCCAACCACCCGGCGGTGGTGGCCAAGCAGATCGCGACGCTGGACCAGATCGGCCAGGGCCGCGCGGGCCTGAACATCGTGGCGGGCTGGAACCGCCCCGAGTACGAAGCCCTGGGCCTGCCGCTGGCCGCCGGCCACGACAAGCGCTACAGCTATGCGCAGGAGTGGTTCGACGTCATCAAGCAGATCTGGGAGCGCGACGGCGCCTTCAACTATGACGGCGAGAATTTCCACCTGAAGGGCATCTACGGCCTGCCCAAGCCGTGGCACGGCGAGCGCCCGCCGATCCTGAACGCCGCGGGTTCCGGCGAAGGCCGCGACTTCGCCATCCAGAACGCCAACTTCCTGTTCACGCCGGCGATCGACCTCGCGCGTTCCAAAGTGGAAGTGGCCGAGCTGAAAGCCAAGGCCCGTGCGGCAGACAAGCCAGTGCAAGTGCTGACCTTCTCGCACGTGGTGTGCCGCCCGACCGAGCAGGAAGCGCGCGACTATCTGCGCCACTTTGCGCAGGACAACGCCGACTGGGCCGCGGTGGACAACCTGGTGGCGCTGCAGTTTGCCAACGCGCAGTCGTTCCCGCACGACCTGCTGGCACTGATCCGCGACCGCATGGCGGCCGGCCACGGCGGCTTCCCGCTGGTGGGCACGCCCGAGCAGGTGGCCGACGGCATCTGCGCGCTGGCCGAAGCCGGCTTCAAGGGCACCACGCTGTCGTTCGTCGACTACGTGAAGGAGTTCCCGTACTTCCGCGACACGGTACTGCCGATCCTGGAGGCACGCGGCCTGCGCCAGCCCGGAGGGTCGAAAAATGGCGGCCAGTAAGCACGACCCGCTGGCTGCGCTGCAGCAGCAGTTCAAGCAGGCGATGCGTGGCTTCGCCGGCGCGGTGACCGTGGTGACGGTGGCCGAAGGCGAAGAGCGCAGCGGCTTCACCGCGACCTCCGTGTCGTCGTTCTCGGCCGAGCCGCCGATGGTGGTGGCGTCGATGAAGGCGACCAGCTCGTCGGCCGGGCTGCTGCAGAGCACGCGGCGCTTCGGCGTGAACCTGCTGCGCGTGGAGCAGCAGGCGATCGCGCAGCGCTTCACCGGCTTTGGCGGCGAGGCCGGCGCCGCGCGCTACGGCGGCGACGCCTGGACCCAGCTCACCCGCGACGGCGCCCCGGTGCTGGCCGATGCCGTGGTGGCCATGGATTGCGAGGCGGAGGAACTGCTGGAGCGCCACGGGCACATCCTGATCATCGGGCGGGTGCGGGCGGTACACGTGGCCGAGCAGGCCCCGGCGCCGCTGCTCTACTGGCAGGGGCGGTACACGCGGCTGGCACACGCGTCGGCCTGACACGGCGCACACAACAAGGAGACACCATGAGCAACACCGTGCAACAGCTTGCCGCGGACCTTTCCAGCGGCAAGGCAAAGATTATCGACCTGACTCAGACCCTGTCGCCGGACTTCCCCGCGCTGGTGCTGCCCCCCGAATTCGGGCAGGTGTGGGCGTTCAAGATGGAGCGCATCAGCCAGTATGACGACAAGGGACCGGGCTGGTACTGGAACAACTTCTCCTGCGGCGAGCATACCGGCACGCATTTCGACGCGCCGGTGCACTGGATCTCGGGCAAGGACCACGCCAACAACACCGTGGACACCATCGACCCGGCCAACTTCATTGCCCCCGCGGTAGTGGTCGATGCCAGCGCTGAAGTGGCGCAGAACCCCGACTGGGTGCTGACGGTGTCGCACCTGCAGCGCTGGGAAGCCGAACACGGCCGCATTCCCGCCGGTGCCTGGGTGCTGCTGCGCACCGACTGGAGCAAGAAGACCGACCCCGCCGAGTTCCTCGGCCTGCGCGAGGACGGTGCCCATACTCCCGGCCCGGAACAGGCTGCGGTCGAATGGCTGATCCATGAGCGCAACGTCCACGGCTTCGGCGTCGAAACCATCAACACCGATGCCGGCCAGTCGTACGCGTGGCCGCTGCCATACCCGTGCCACACGCTGACGCACGGCGCGAACAAGTACGGCCTGCAATGCCTGAAGAACCTGGACCAGTTGCCGCCTACCGGCGCGTTGATCGTGGCGGCACCGCTGAAGATCCAGAACGGGTCGGGCAGTCCGTTGCGGGTACTGGCGATCACGGCCACCTGACAGGCCGCGGACGTCCACAAAAGAAGAGAGAGGAAGAGAAGACAAATGAAGCACCAACGCAGGATCCTGGCCGCCGCGGCGGCCGCCGGCAGCCTCGCCTCCGGCGCCGCACATGCCCAGAGCGCCGTGCAGCTTTACGGCACCATCGACGCCTTTGCCGGCTCCGTGCGCGCCAGTGGCGATGCGCACAGCACTGCGGTCGTCGACAGTTCCGGCCTGACCACCTCGTACTGGGGCATTGGCGGGCAGGAAGCGCTCGGCAACGGCCTGAACGCCGAGTTCACGCTGGAGAGCTTTTTCCGCACGGACAATGGCAAGGTCGGCCGCTTCGACGGCGACGTCATGTTCGGGCGCAATGCCTATGTTGGCCTGAACGGAAGTTTCGGCGCGATCAAGCTCGGCCGCAACACCACGCCGTGGTTCGTGTCGATGTTGCTGTTCAACCCGGTGGCGGATTCGGCCGTGTTCTCGCCGATGTTCCTGCATGCCTACACCACGCCGCCTGGCTCGCCGGTCGGCAACTCGGTCGCAGGTGACACCGCCTGGGACAACTCAGTGCTGTACCAGAGCCCCGGTTTCGGCGGGCTGCGCTTCAATGCGATCTACTCGACCGGCGAGAGCGCCGGCCACCAGGGCAAGCAGAACTACGGCGGCAATGCCACCTACTTCAACGGCAACTTTGGCGCCACGCTGGCGGTGCAGCGGGCGGGGGTCAATGCGCCGGAATTCGCGGCCAGCGGCGCCAGCTACCAGATGGCCTACCTGGCCGGCCTGTCCTATGACTTCAAGGTGGTCAAGCTGTTCGGCCAGTACGCGCAGTCGGACAACAGCTTCAGCGCGCTGAGCCGCCAGCGCAACCGCACCATGCAGGTGGGCGCGAGCGCGCCGCTGGGACCGGGCTCGCTGATGGCAACGTGGGTGCGTACCTGGCAGGGCGGCAACGAGACGCTGGGCTCGGCCCGCCGCGATACCACCACGCTGGCCTACGACTACCCGTTCTCCAAGCGCACTGATCTTTATGCCGCCTGGCGCTATGACAAGGTGACCGACCTGAATCCGGGCAACACCTTCGGGCTGGGCCTGCGCCACAAGTTCTAGCAGGAGCCCGGCGCCTCCCTTCGAGGCGCCGATCAGATTTTCTTGGTCGCCCAAAAAAAATATTTCCACAATCATATGTTTATGCCTAAACTATGTGGAACGACAACGAGCGCGTGGCGACGATCGCGCGAAACAGGTTCCCTGGCGGCTTCTCCGGTTCACCATCCGCCACCCATCAGGAGACAGACAATGACCCCAGCTGGCACCGCTCAGCCCTGGCGCCCCGCTTCTCGCGCGACCTATACCGTACTTTTCGTATGCTTCCTTGCGATTCTCTTTGAAGGCTATGACGTCGGCGTCATGGGAGCGGTACTGCCCACACTTGCCGACGACCGCAACTGGAACCTGACGCCGCTGGAACTCGGTGCCCTCAGCAGCTATGCCCTGGTCGGCATGTTCTTTGGCGCCTTCCTGATCGGCACGCTGAGCGAGATGATCGGCCGCCGCCGCATGCTGCTGCTCTGCGTTTCCCTGTTCTCGCTGACCATGCTGGGGGCGTCCTATGCGCCGACGCCCGCCACCTTCGGCATCCTGCGATTCATCGGCGGGCTCGGCCTCGGTGGCGTCATTCCCGTCGCCGCCGCCCTGACCATCGAGTACTCCCCGCCGCACCGCCGCAGCTTCAACTATGGGCTCATGTACTCGGGGTATTCCGTGGGCATCCTTTGCGCCGCGCTCATTGCGATGTGGCTGTTGCCCAGTCTTGGCTGGCGTGGCGTGATTGGCCTGGGTGCCGTGCCCATGGTGTTGATACCGCTGATGGCGTGGCTGCTGCCCGAGTCGCTGGAGTACCTGGTGGGGCAAGGGCGAATCGATGAAGCGCAGGCATTGGCCGATCGCACTGGCAATGGCCGGCTGCCGTCACAAGCCCGGCCCGCCAACAGCGCCGCCCGCGCCACCTGGCGCGACGTGATGTCGAGCATGTTCGCCCGCAAGCAGCTACGTGCGACGGCGTGCTTCTGGATCGCACTGTTCTTCGGCTTGCTGCTGGTCTACGGCCTCAATACGTGGCTGCCGACCATCATGCGCAAGAATGGCTACGACCTCGGCTCCAGCCTTTCCTTCCTGGTTATCTTCAGCCTTGCTTCCGCGGTAGGCGGCCTCTTCCTGGGCAGCGCGGCCGACAGGATAGGCGCACGTGGCACCGTCGCGGTTTTCTACCTGATCGGCGCTCTCGCCATCGGCGCGCTGATGTTCCGCAACTCCGTTGCCGTCAACTACCTGCTGGTCGCACTGGCAGGCGTGGGCAGCGTCTCGGCATCCCTGATCCTTACGGGCTATCTGGCCGGCTACTACCCGGCACACGCACGGGCCGCGGCAACAGGATGGGCCCTGAGCTTCGCGCGCTTCGGCGCCATGAGCGGCCCGCTCGTCGGCGGCTACGTGGCCGGCTCAGGCCTGAGTTTCGGCTGGAACTTCATCACGTTCTCAATTGCCGGCCTTGCCGCTGCGCTGGCTGTGGCGCTGCTGCCATCGGCACGGCAACCAGTCATCGTGGCCCGCGCCGGCCAGCAAAGCAACGCATAGATGGCCTGAGGAGGGACTTCGGCTTCCACGGAAGCCGTCCCCGTGACCTCGAGCTCCGTGCATATATATGATTATGGAAATATTTCTGCTTAAACTATATTCGTCTCACCCCAACGTGAGCGTCAGGAAGAAAAGCCATGGCTGAGCGTTCGTTTGCCGAAGAAGTCAAGAAATTGCGCCTGGGTTCCGGCGAGGTATTCAGCGGCGAGGGCATCCTCGCGGTCACGAAGGCGCTGCTGGAGTCCGGCGTCGCCTACGTCGCCGGCTACCAGGGCTCGCCGATCTCGCACCTGATGGACGTGCTGGCCGATGCGCAGGACATCCTTGCCGAGCATGGCATCCGCTTCGAGAACAGCGCGAGCGAAGCCACCGCGGCTGCATCGCTGGCGGCCTCGGTCAACTACCCGCTGCGCGGCGCGGTCACGTTCAAGGCCACCGTGGGCACCAACGTGGCATCGGACGCGCTGGCCAACCTGGCTTCGGGCGGGGTCACCGGCGGCGCGCTGATCATCGTCGGCGAAGACTACGGCGAAGGCTCCTCGATCATGCAGGAGCGCAGCCACGCGTTTGCGATGAAGTCGCAGATGTGGCTGCTCGATCCGCGCCCCAACCTGCCGTGCATCGTGCAGGCGGTGAAGGACGGTTTTGACTTGTCCGAGGCGTCCAATACTCCGGTGATGCTGCAGCTGCGTGTGCGCTCATGCCACGTACATGGCCAGTTCGTGGCCTCCGACAACCGCCGCTCGAAGTTCTCCATCCAGGACGCGCTCGAGAACCCTACGCGCGACCTCAGCCGCATCGTGCTGCCCCCGGCGAGCTTTGTGCACGAGCACGAGAAGATCAAGCAGCGCTGGCCCGCCGCCGTGAAGTTCATCGAGGAACGCCAGCTCAATGAATTCTTCCAGGGCGAGATGGACGACATCGGCATCGCCGTGCAGGGCGGCAGCTACAACACGCTGATCCGCGCACTGGAGCAGCTCGGCCTGGCCGATGTGTTCGGCGAGTCGAAGATCCCGCTGTACGTGATGAACGTGGCCTACCCGCTGATCGATTCGGAGTGGGAACGCTTCTGCGCGGGCAAGCGCGCGGTGCTGGTGCTGGAAGAAGGCCAGCCCAACTTTATCGAGCAGAACGCCGCCAACATCCTGCGCATGGCCGGCACCACTGCCACACTGCATGGCAAGGACCTGCTGCCGCTGGCCGGCGAGTACAACACCGCGACCGTGCACAAGGGCCTGCGCGCTTTCCTCGAGCAGTACGGCAAGATCGAGCCGCTGCCGGAACCCAAGCCTGCACGCAAAGTGATCCCGCTGGTGCAGGCGCCGGCCGCCACCGTCGATGCCGTGGCTGCCGAAGTGCTGGAACCGCAGAAGCGGGTCGACGAGAGCGTGCATGCGCGCCCGCCCGGCTTCTGCACCGGCTGCCCGGAGCGCCCGATCTTCACCGCGATGAAGCTGGTCGAGCGCGAGATCGGCGAGCACCACGTGAGCGCCGACATCGGCTGCCACCTGTTCTCGATCCTGCCGCCGTTCAACCTGGGCAACACCACCATGGGCTACGGCCTGGGCAGCGCCAGCGCCGCGGCGCTGAACGCGCCCGGCGGCAAGCGCGCCATCTCCGTGATGGGCGATGGCGGCTTCTGGCACAACGGCCTGACCAGCGGCATCGCCAACGCAGTCTTCAACAAGAGCGACAACCTGACCATCGTGGTCGACAACAGCTACACCTCGGCCACCGGCGGGCAGGACATTCTGTCCTCGACCGCGCTGAACGACACCCGCAGCACCGGCCACGCCATCGAGGACGCGGTCAAGGGCGTGGGCGTCAAGTGGGTGCGCACCATCCGCCGCACCTATGACCTGAAGGCGATGAAGGCCACCCTCAAGGAAGCGCTGACCACCGGCGCCAAGGGCCCCAAGGTGCTGATCGCGCAGAGCGAATGCATGCTGAACAAGCAGCGCCGCGAGAAGCCGAAGACGCGCAAGGCGATCGCCGACGGCCAGCGCGTGGTGCGCGAGCGCTTTGGCGTGGATTCGGACACCTGCACCGGCGATCACTCGTGCATCCGCCTGTCCGGCTGCCCTTCGCTGACGATCAAGCCCAACCCGGACCCGCTGCGCACCGATCCGGTCGCCTCCGTGCTGGACAGCTGCGTGGGCTGTGGCCTGTGCGGCGAGGTCTCGCACGCGGCGGTGCTGTGCCCGTCCTTTTACCGTGCGCAGATCGTCACCAACCCGACCCGCATCGACAAGCTGCGCCAGCGCCTGCGCGACGGCGTGATCGGCTTCCTGCAGCGCCGCGATGCCGCGCGCCGCACCCGCCTTGCATTCTGAACACCAAGCCTGGAGAGGTTCAATCGTGAACGCACCCAACAACCTCAGTGCCAAGCCAATCAAGGTCGCCATCCTCGCCATGGGCGGCGAAGGCGGCGGCGTGCTGGCCGACTGGATCGTGGATCTGGGCGAGCACAACGGCTATATCGCGCAAACCACGTCGGTGCCCGGCGTGGCGCAGCGCACCGGCGCCACCATCTACTACGTCGAACTGTTCCCGCGCGACCTGGCCGAGCAGGCCGGCCGCCAGCCGGTGCTGGCGCTGATGCCCACCCCTGGCGATGTCGATGTGGTACTCGCCTCCGAGCTGATGGAAGCCGGCCGCGCCGTGCAGCGCGGGCTGGTGACGCCGGATCGCACAACGCTGGTGTCTTCCACCCACCGCGTGTACTCCATCGCAGAGAAATCCGCGATGGGCGATGGCCGCGTCGACAGCAATGAGCTGATCGCCCATGCCGGCAAGGCCGCCAAACGCTTTGTACGCTTCGACATGGCGCAGGCCGCCGAAGCCAGCGGCAGCGTCATCAGCGCCGTGCTGTTCGGCGCGCTGGCGGGCACCGGCGTGCTGCCGTTCAGCCGCGCGCAGTTCGAAGCCACCATCGAGCGCGGCGGCGTGGGCGTGAAGCCCAGCCTGCGCGCTTTTGGCGCGGCGTTCGCCACAGCCGAGGCCGCTGAGACGCCCCCCGCGGAAGCCGCAAAGCCGCTGGGCGAACTCAAGCCGCAGGATCCCGGGGTTGCCCAGTTGCTGCAGCGCGCGCGCACTGAACAACCGGCCGAGAACTGGCCCGTCGTGGTCGAAGGCGTGCGCCGCATGATCGACTACCAGGACGTGGCCTACGCCGGCCTGTACCTGGATCGGCTGGCTGCAGTGCGCCAGGCCGTCGGCAACGACGACATCGCGCTGCTGCGCGAAACCGCGCGCCACCTGGCGCTGTGGATGTCGTACGAAGACACCATTCGCGTGGCCGACCTCAAGACCCGCGACTCGCGCTTCGCGCGCGTGCGGGGCGAGGTGCGCGCCGGCGACAAGCAGTTGCTGGCGATCAACGAGTTCATGCACCCGCGCCTGGAAGAAATCTGCGAGACGCTGCCGGCCGGGCTCGGCCGCTGGCTGATGCAGCCGCATTTCGTGCACCGACTGGTGCGCCGCTTCACCACCTCGGGCCGCGTGGTCACGACCAGTTCGCTGCGGGGCTACCTGATGCTGTGGGCGGTCTCGCGCCTGCGCGGCATCCGTCGCAGCACGCTGCGCTATGCGCTGGAAACCGAGCGTATCGAAGGCTGGCTGGCCCAGGTGCTGGCCGCCGCGCGCCTCAACCCTGCGCTGGCGCTGGAAGTGGTGCAGTGCCAGCGGCTGGTGAAGGGTTACAGCGACACCCATGTGCGCGGCCTGACCAACTACCAGACCCTGATGAACGCCGTGGTGCGCGCCGGTGCCCGTCTGGCCCCGGCCACGCTGCGCGAGTTGCGCGAAGCCGCGCTGGCCGACGAGCACGGCAAGAAGCTGAAGGAAGCCCTCGCTCGCCACGCGCTGGCGTGATCACTCGCAAACCCAGGAACCGCAGACCATGAGCACTACGCATACCTTCCGGCGCCAGCACAAGATCCATTTCTCGGAATGCGACCCGGCCGGCATCGTCTTCTACCCGCAGTACTTCGTGCTGTTCAACGATCTCATCGAACGCTGGGTCGACACCCTGCTGCCGGACGGCTACCACGGCGTGATCGGCGCGCGCCGGCTGGGCATGCCGACCGTGCACCTGGAGGTGGACTTCAAGGCGATCAGCCGCTTTGGCGACCAGGTCTGGCTGGAGCTGGAAGTGGTGCGCCTGGGGGGCAAGTCGATCACGCTGGCCTGGCGCTGCACCGGCGCAGACGGCGAGCTGCGCATGGCGGCCACGCAGACCATCGTGATGACTTCGCTGGACACGCACCTGGCCATTCCGGTACCCGATGACCTGCGAGCCGCCATCGAACACGGCCCTGTCCCCGCAGACCGGTCTTTTCCCGAAATCACCGTCTGAATGCCGACGTACCCGCAGCGCGGGTGCCAAAGACTCCGGTAGTAACTTGATTGGAAGCAGCCATGAACATAGTATGTATCGGCGGTGGCCCCGCCGGCCTGTATTTCGGCCTGTTGATGAAACTCCAGGATCCCGCCAATAAAGTCGTGGTGGTCGAGCGCAACCGTCCCTATGACACCTTCGGCTGGGGCGTGGTGTTCTCCGACGCCACCATGGACAACCTGCGCGAGGCCGACCCGGTCTCGGCCGAGACCATCGGCGATGCGTTCAACCGCTGGGACGATGTCGAAGTCCACTTCAAGGGCCGCGCGGTGCGCAGCGGCGGCCACGGCTTCATCGGCATCGGCCGCAAGAAGCTGCTGAACATCTTGCAGGCGCGCTGCGAGGAAGTCGGTGTGGAACTGGTATTCGAGAACTACGTCGAGGACGACCAGGCCATCGCGCGCAAGTACAACGCCGACCTGATGCTGGCTTCCGACGGCCTCAACAGCGTGGTGCGCAAGCGCTATGCCGACACCTTCCGCCCCGATATCGACACGCGCAACTGCCGCTTTGTCTGGCTGGGCACGAAGAAGGTGTTCGACGCCTTCAACTTCATCTTCGTGCCGACCGAGCATGGCTGGTTCCAGGCACATGCCTACCGTTTCGAGGACGGCACGTCGACCTTCATCGTCGAGACCCCGGAAGAAACCTGGAAGGCCGCCGGCATCGACCAGATGAGCCAGGAAGAGGGCATCGCCTACTGCGAAAAGCTGTTCGCCCCGTACCTGGACGGCAACCCGCTGATCAGCAACGCCGGCCACCTGCGCGGCTCCGCGATCTGGATCCAGTTCCCGCGCGTGATCTGCGAGAAGTGGGTGCACTGGAACAGCCTGACCGACGCCAGCGGCCTGGAGAAGAAGGTGCCCGTGGTGTTGATGGGCGACGCCGCCCACACCGCGCACTTCTCGATCGGCTCCGGCACCAAGCTGGCGCTGGAAGATGCCATCGAGCTGGCGCGCACCCTCCGCAACACCGACGGCCCGCTGGAAGATGCACTGAAGCACTACGAAGCCGTGCGCTCGGTGGAAGTGCTCAAGATCCAGAACGCCGCGCGCAACTCGACCGAATGGTTCGAGAACGTCAGGCGCTATGAAGACCTGGAGCCCGAGCAGTTCGCGTACTCGCTGCTGACCCGCTCGCAGCGCATTTCGCACGAGAACCTGCGCGTGCGTGACAAGGCCTGGCTGGAAGGCTACGAGTCATGGCTGGCCGGACGCGCCGGCACGGATGCCACCGCCGTGCCGCCGATGCTGACGCCGTACACCGTGCGCGGCGTGGAACTGAAGAACCGCGTGGTGGTGTCGCCCACCGCCATGTATTCCTGCCAGGACGGCGTGCCGGGCAATTTCCACATGGTGCACCTGGGCAGCCGCGCACTGGGCGGTGCCGGCCTGGTGATGGTGGAAATGACGGCGGTGTCGCCGGACGGCCGCATCACTGAGGGTTGCCCGGGCCTGTGGAATGACCAGCAGGCGGCGGCATTCGCCAGCATCGTCGGCTTCGTGCATGAGCACACCAGCGCGCGCATCGGCGTGCAGATCGGCCACGCCGGCCGCCGTGGCTCGACGCAGCTGGGCTGGGAGCAGATGGACCACCCGCTGGCCGAGGGCAACTGGCCGCTGATCTCTGCCTCCGCGCTGCCGTACCTGCCGGGCGTTTCGCAGACGCCGCGCGCCATGACCCGCGCAGACATGGACCGCCTGCGCGATGACTTCGTTTCCGCCACCCGGCGTGCCGCCGGCGCGGGCTTTGACTGGCTGGAGCTGCAGGCCGGCCACGGCTACCTGCTGTCGAACTTCCTCTCGCCTGTGACCAACCAGCGCAGCGACGAATACGGCGGCTCGCTGGAAAACCGCATGGCCTTCCCGCTGGAAGTGCTGCGCGCGGTGCGCGCGGCCTGGCCGCAGGACAAGCCGGTGTCGGTGCGCATTTCCGCCACCGACTGGGTCGAAGGCGGCAACAGCGCCGACGACGCGGTGGCCATGGCGCGCCTATTCAAGGAGGCCGGCGCCGACATGATCGACTGCTCTTCCGGCGAAGTCACGCCGGCGCAGAAGCCGGTCTACGGCCGCATGTTCCAGACCCCGTTCGCCGACCGCGTGCGCAACGAGGCAGGCGTGCCGACCATCGCCGTGGGCGCGATCACCGAAGCCGACCACGTCAACGGGATCATCGCCTCGGGCCGCGCCGACCTGTGCGCGCTGTCGCGCCCGTACCTGGCCGATCCGGCCTGGCTGCTGCGCGAGAGCGCGCAACTGGGCTACCGCCGCGTGGAATGGCCCAAGCAGTACCTGTTCGCCAAGGATCAGCTGGAGCGCAGCATCAAGCGCGCGGCGGCCTGACGATGGCTCACCCCTCTCTCGTCCACGGGAGAGGGAGAAACCAGACCAAAGAGGAAGACGATGTCGAATACCTCGTATGACACCTACCGCGAGAACGTAGCCGGCCGCGCCGACGTGGAAGACACGCCCGAGCTGGTCGCCTACTACAAGGAGCTCGATGCGCTCAAGACCGGCGCGCTCTGGACCGTGGCCAACAAGATCGAGCCGTGGCAGCCGAAGTCAGAATCGGTGCCGGTGCTGTGGCGCTACCGCGACCTGCGTAATCACGTGCTGCGCTCGGTCGACCTTGTAACACCGGAGAAGGCCGGCCGCCGCGTGATCTACCTGAACAACCCGGGCCGCCAGGACGTTTCGGCGGCGGTGGGCTGGCTCTATTCGGGCCTGCAGGTGATGCATCCCGGCGAGGCCGCCTCAGCGCACGCTCACTCGTCGTCGGCGCTGCGCTTCATCATGGAAGGCAGCGGCGCCTACACCATCGTCGACGGCCACAAGATGACGCTGAACGCCAACGACTTCGTGCTCACGCCCAACGGCACCTGGCATGAGCATGGCGTGGCGGCCGAAGGCACCACCTGCATCTGGCAGGACGGCCTGGACATTCCGCTGGTCAATGCCATGGAGGCCGGCTTCTACGCTGTGCACCCTGACCTGCAGCAAGCTGTGACTCACCCGGTCGACGACATGCCGGCGATCTGGGGCGGCAAGGGCCTGCGCCCGCACGAAGGCAACTGGACCCAGCCGTATTCGCCGCTCTACAAGTACGAATGGGCGCCGACCTACGAAGCACTGGTGCGCCACAGCAAGGTCACCGGCGGCAGCCCGTTCGACGGCGTGCTGATGCACTACGTCAATCCGGTCACCGGCGGCCCGGTGATGCCGACCATCGGCGCCAGCATGCAGCTGCTGCGTCCGGGCGAAGCCACCAAGGCGCACCGCCACACCGGCAGCTTCATCTACCAGGTAGCCAAGGGCAGTGGCTACTCGGTCATCAACGGCCAGCGCTTCGACTGGACCGAGCGCGACATCTTCTGCGTGCCGTCGTGGGCCTTCCATGAGCACGCGAATGCGTCGGCCAGCGATGACGCCGTGCTGTTCTGCTTCAACGACCTGCCGGTGATGCATTCGCTCGGGCTTTATCGCGAGCAGGCGCTGGCGGAGAACGGCGGGCATCAGGTCGTCCTTTAAACCTCAGCAGTACCTGTTTTCCAAGTTATGCAGCCGCACCGATTGCGGCCTTTTCCGGAGTTATCAAACCATGCGTCTCGTAACCTATCGCGCTGAAGTCGCTGCCGCCGCCCGCCTGGGCGCCATCGTCGACGGCAATGTCGTTGACCTCGCCCGCTTCGGCGCCGCCGTCGGCGTGGACATTCCCTCCACCATGCTCGAGTTCATCGACCTGGGCCCCGAGGCAGTCCGCTCGACCAGCGCGCTGCTGAGCGAATATCGCGGCAAGCTCCCGTTCGGCGTGGCCGTGCCGGCTTCCAACGTCAAGCTGCTGGCGCCGATCCCGCGTCCGCGCAAGAACATCTGGGGCATCGGCCTGAACTACGTCGAGCACGTCGCTGAATCCAGCCGCAGCCTGGACACCTCGAAAGAGCTGCCCAAGGAGCCGGTGATCTTCTCCAAGCCGCCCACCACCGTGATCGGCCCGGGCGATGCCATCGAGCACAACAAGGAAATCACGCAGCAGATGGACTGGGAAGTCGAGCTGGCCGTCATCATCGGCACGCGCGGCAAGGGCGTGAAGGAAGCCGACGCGCTCAACTACGTGTTCGGCTACAGCGTGATGATCGACATCTCGGCACGCGACTGCCGCCGCGCCGGCCAGTGGATCTACTCCAAGGGCCAGGACACCTATGCCCCGTTCGGCCCGGTCCTCGTCACCGCCGACGAGATCCCCGACCCGCACACGCTGGACCTGTCGCTGACCGTCAACGGCGTGACCAAGCAGAGCTCCAACACCCGCCACATGCTGTTCAAGGTGCCGGCGCTGATCGCGGACATCAGCAAGGGCATGGCGCTGGAACCCGGCGACATCATCGCCACCGGCACGCCGGACGGCGTGGGCGCGGGCCGCACCCCGCAGGAGTGGCTGTGGCCGGGCGACACCGTGGTGGCCACGGTGGAAGGTATCGGCGAACTGCGCCACCCGGTGGTGGCTGTCTAAACCCCGTCATCCCCGCGCAAGCGGGGATGACCGCTGCAAGCGAGGCACATATATGCTCAACCTGCCCAAGTTCAAGGCCGCGGCCGTACAGGCCGCCCCCGTCTTCCTCGATGCCGATGCCACGGTCGACAAGGTCTGCCGGCTGATCAGGGAAGCCGCCGACAACGGCGCGAAGCTGGTCGCCTTTCCGGAAGTGTTCGTGGCCGGCTACCCCTACTGGAGCTGGCTGACCAACCCGGTCGACGCCAGCCCCTGGTTCGAGAAGCTGGTCAAGGCTTCCATCGAGATCCCCGGCCCGGAGATCCGCAAGATCGCGCAGGCGGCGCAGGCCAACCACATCAACGTGATCGTTGGCGTGAACGAACGCAGCCGCACCGGCGTCGGCACCCTCTTCAATACGCTGGTGACCATCAGCGATGAAGGCCGCATCCTGGGCCGCCACCGCAAGCTGGTGCCCACCTGGGCCGAGAAGCTGAGCTGGGCCAACGGCGATGCCTCGGCGCTGCGCGTGCACCAGACCAGCGTCGGCCCGCTCGGCTCGCTGGCCTGCGGCGAGAACACCAACACGCTGGCGCGCTTTTCGCTGCTGTCGCAGGGCGAGCTGATGCACGTGGCCAGCTATATCGCGCTGCCGGTGGCACCGGCCGACTATGACATGGCCGAGGCCATCAAGGTGCGCGCCGCCGCCCACTGCTTCGAGGGCAAGGTGTTCGCCGCGGTGTCGTGCTCGACGGTTTCGGAAGAGATCATCGAAGCGATGAGCCCGCTGAATCCCAAGGCACGCGAACTGCTGTCGCGCCGCAACAGCGCCTTCTCCGGCTTCCTCGGCCCGGATGGCCGCGTCATCGGCGAGCCGCTGATCGACGCGGAAGGCATCGTCTACGCCGACATCGACCTGTCGCGCTGCATCCAGCCGCGCCAGATGCACGACATCACCGGCCACTACAACCGCTTCGACATCTTCGACCTGCGCGTCGACCGCCGCCCGCTGCAGCCCGCCCAGTTCCTGGACGGCGCCAGCCAGGCCTTCGACCTCGACGCCGAGGAAGCGGAACTCAACGCATTCGACCTTTCCGAGAGCAAGTAAATGTCTTTCCTGTTGACGCCCCAGAAGCCGCTGCGCATCGGGCAGATCGTACCGTCCTCCAATACCACCATGGAGACGGAAATCCCCGCCATGTTGCGCGAGCGCGAGAAGGACTTCGGCGAGCGCTTCACCTTCCACTCCAGCCGCATGCGCATGAAGAAGGTGGTGAAGGAAGAGCTGGAAGCCATGGACCGCGACAGCGACCGCTGCGCCATCGAACTCTCCGACGCGCGCGTCGACGTGCTGGGCTACGCCTGCCTGGTGGCCATCATGAGCATGGGCAAGGGCTATCACCGCAGCTCCGAGGCACGCCTGACCCAGCGCACCGTCGACAACGGCAACCCCGCGCCGGTGGTGACCAGCGCCGGCGCTCTGGTGGACGGCCTGCACGCCATGGGGGCGAAGCGTGTCTCGGTGGTGTGCCCGTACATGAAGCCGCTGACGAAGATGGTGGTCGACTACATCGAGAGCGAAGGCATCGAGGTCAAGGACTACACCGCGCTGGAGATCCCCGACAACCTGCAGGTCGCCGCGCAGGACCCGGCCAACCTGCTGGAGATCTACAAGCGCATCGACACCACCGGCGTCGACGCCATCGTGCTGTCGGCCTGCGTGCAGATGCAGTCGCTGCCGTCGATCCAGAAGGTGCAGGACGAGTCGGGCATCCCGACGGTGTCGGCGGCGGTGGCCACCACCTGGCAGATGCTGCGCAAGCTGAACCTGCGCGCCGAGGTCGCCGGCTGCGGTGAGCTGCTGAGCGGCAAGTACTGAGCGCCATTCCACGCTTTCGTCGTCCCTGCTCCCGCGGGGACGACGCTTCGCACATGCACATGGACGACATTCACTTCTACGAGCCCACGCGCGGTCACGGGCTGCGGCACGATCCGCTGGCCGCCATTGTCGGCCCACGCCCGATTGGCTGGATTTCGACGGTGGACAAGGCCGGGCGCGCCAACCTGGCGCCCTACGCATTCTTCAACGTCTTCAACTACGCGCCGCCAGTGGTGGCGTTCTCCAGCGTCGGCTACAAGGACACCGTGCGCAACGTCGAGGACATTGGCGACTTTGTCTGGAACCTGGTGACGCGCCCGCTGGCCGAGCGCATGAACATGACCAGCGCCGGCGTCGCGCCGGAGGTCGACGAATTCGGCCTGGCGGGCCTGACGCCGGTGCCGTCGCGCCTGGTGTCGGCGCCTCGCGTGCAGGAGAGCCCGGTATCGTTCGAGTGCCGCGCGACCAAGGTCATGCAGCTGAACCAGGCCGACGGCGCCATGCTCGATACCTGGATGGTGCTGGGCGAGGTAGTTGGCGTGCATATCGACCGGGCCTTCCTGCCGGACGGGGTCTATGACACCGCCGCCGCACGCCCCATCCTGCGCGGTGGCGGCCCGGCCGACTACTACGAGGTCAGCAAGTCGATGCTATTCCAGATGCGCCGGCCGGCCTGAGGCGCGGCCCTGGCCTCAGTTGGCAGGGCGGTGCAGGTGGATCAGCAGCTTCAGCGTGGCGCGCAGCTCGTCGGCCTTCTTCTTGCCGAGTGGCGCCAGCACATGGTCCTCGTGGGCCCGGGCCTGTGCGATCAGGGTGGAGGTCAGCTTCTGCCCGCGCGGCGTGATGCGCACCAGCGTGATGCGCCGGTCGGTCTCGTGTGGGATGCGCTTGACGTAGCCCTGCGCCTCCATGCGGTCGAGCAGGCGCGTCACGGTGGGCTGCTTGGTCACCGAGACCTGCGCCAGTTCCCCGATGCTGATTGGCTTGCCGCCGGACAGCGTGGACAGGACGCGCCAGTCTGAGATGGTGAAACCATTGGCTTGCACGATCACGTGGAATTCCCCCGAGATCAGCTGGCTGGCCTGGGCCAGCAGGGCCGGGGTGTAGTTGTCGACGAAATCGTCGTCGGCGGTGTCGATGGGTTGGTTCATGCGGTCCGGTGGGCGGGTTGCGGCCCCGAAGGCCGCGCGACGGGCAGAACATACCACGGCGGGATCGTTCGTCCAGAGCAAGGCATGCCGCCACTGCCGCACACCCCCACCTTATCGGGCAACGAGCGCCGCCAGCTCCGCCGTCCGCTCCGCCACGAAATCCCGCAGCGCCCGCAGCAGCGGCGTCACCTGCCGCCGCCCCGGCACCACCATGTACAGCGGCGACGCCTCGGTGCCCCAGTCCGTGCACAGCGCCTGCAAGCGCCCTTCGGCCAGGTCCTCGGCCATATCGAAATAGGCCTTGTACGCGATCCCCTTGCCGAGCAGCGCCCAGCGGTGCACCGCGTCGCCGTCGTTGGAAACATTGAAGGCCCGCACGCGCACCGTGACGGCATCGGTGCCATGGCGCCAGAAGCGCCAGCGGTCATGCACCTCGTCGCCGAGCATGTAGCACAGGCAGTTGTGCTCCGACAGCGCCTGCGGCGTGTCCGGGGTGCCGTGCTGTGCCAGGTATTGCGGCGACGCGCACAGCACGCGGCGGTTGTCAGGCGCCACCGGCAAGGCGACCAGGTTGGAGTCCGGCGGCTCGCCATAGCGGAACGCCGCGTCCACCGGATCGCTGTAGATATTGGCGATGCGGTCAGTCAGATGCAGACGGATCTCCACCTGTGGGTGCCGGGCCTGGAAGGCATCGAGCCACGGCAGCAGCAGGTTGCGGCCGAAATCCGAGGTTGCCGACAGCTTCAGCGCCCCGCGGAAGGCTTGCACGCCGGTGGCCAGCTGCTGGCCGACCTGCTGCAACGCGTCCAGCGCCGGCCGGCCTTGTGCCAGCAGCAGTTCACCCGCCTGCGTCAGGCGCATGGTGCGGGTGGAGCGCACGAACAGCTGGACGCCCAGTTCCGCCTCCAGCCGCTTGAGCGCAGCGCTGGCGGCGGCCGGGGTCAGGTCCAGCGCCCGCGCGGCGGCCGACAGGCTGCCGCTGTCGGCGGTGCGCACGAAGATATCCAGGTCTTGCAGGGCCTTCATCGGTTGTTCCCGGATGGCTGTGATCTTCAAATTTTAATTGATAGCCGCAGCAAATGATGCGGGGTTTTTCAAAGAGAAGGCCAGTGGGACGATGACGCATCGACACCCTGCACCCACGAGGAACCCAACCATGACCGCCCCAAAGCTGTTCAGCCCCCTGCTCCTCGGCCCGCTCTCGCTGCCCAACCGCATGGTGATGGCACCGATGACCCGCGCCCGCACCAGCCAGCCCGGAAACGTGCCCAATGCGCTGATGGCGTCCTACTACGCCCAGCGCGCCAGCGCCGGCCTGATCGTCACCGAGGCCACCCAGGTCTCGCCCCAGGGCCAGGGCTACAGCTTCACGCCCGGCATCCATAGCGAAGCGCAGGTGCAGGGCTGGCGCGGCGTCAGCGATGCGGTGCACCGTGCCGGCGGACGCATCGTGCTGCAACTGTGGCACGTCGGCCGGATGTCGCATGCCAGCTTCCATGCCGACGGACTGCCGGTGGCGCCGTCGTCGCTGTCGCCCGACGCGCAGGTCTGGGTCGTCGGTGAAGACGGCGTCGGCCGCATGGTCGACTGCCCGGTGCCGCGCGCCATGACCGGGGCCGATATCCGCGCCGTGATTGAAGACTTCCGCCGCGGCGCCGCCAACGCCATGCGCGCCGGCTTTGACGGCGTGGAAATCCACGGTGCCAACGGCTACCTGGTCGACCAGTTCCTGCGCACCACCTCCAACCACCGCAACGACGGCTACGGCGGCGCCATCGCCAACCGCATCCGCTTTGCCGAGGAAGTGGTCGCCGCCGTCGCCGGCGCAGCCGGCGCCGACCGCACCGGCATCCGCCTTGCGCCCTTCATCACCCAGCGCAACATGGACTGCCCGGAGATCATTCCGACCATCCTGCAGCTGGCGCAGCGGCTCGACGCCGCCGGCGTCGCCTATATCCACCTGGCGGAAGCGGACTGGGACGACGCGCCGCACATCCCCGAAGACTTCCGCCATGCGCTGCGCGCCGCCTACAAGGGACGCGTGATCGTGGCCGGCAAGTATGACCAGGCCCGCGCCGAACGCATCCTGGGCCAGGGGCTGGCCGACCTGGTCGCGTTCGGGCGCCCCTTTGTCGCCAACCCGGATCTGCCGGCACGCTTTACAGCCGGCCTGCCGCTGGCTGGTTTTGACAGCCAGAGCTTGTTTGGCGGAGATGCGCGGGGGTATACGGACTACGCGGCGGCGGCATAGGCCGGCTTGCCGAGGAAACCGCTAAAGACCGCACCGTCCCGGCCGTTAAACAAGAGTTGGCCAGCGAAGACATTGGCAAGACAGGCAGCCGGCACGCCGGTGCCTGCACTTCTGAGGTGGAAACGGGAGAGAGACATGCAGAACCTGGGGATTCGCATACGCCTGGGCGCGGCGTTTGGCGCCATGTGGTCGCTGATGGCGATCGGGATCGCGGTGGCCTTGCCGCGGATGCAGGATGCGGCCGATGCGCGGCAACTGCTGATCGCGCTGGGCGTGGGTGGGCTATGCCTGGCGGTGGGCGCGGTCTGGGCTCTGGCGCGCAGCATCGAGGCGCCGTTGTCCGAGGCCGTCTACATCGCCGAAACCGTGGCGGCGGGTGACCTCAGCCAGGAGTTCGACACCGAGCGCGGCGGCGAGTTTGGCCGGCTGCTGGGCGGCCTGGGCGAGATGGAAGACATGCTGACCGACCTGGTGACACGCATCCGCGCTTCCACTGATTCGATCACCACCGCTTCGCACCAGATTGCCGCGGGCAATACCGACCTGTCGCAGCGCACGGAAGAGCAGGCGGCGGCGCTGGAAGAGACGGCGTCCAGCATGGGGGAGCTGACCTCGATGGTGCAGCAGAACACCGAACGCGCCCGCGCCGCCAACGGGCTGGCGGCAACCGCATCGGGCATCGCCGCGCGCGGTGGCGAAGTGGTGGGCAATGTGGTGCAGACCATGTCGGCGATCAGCGCCAGCTCGCGCAAGGTCACGGACATCATCGAAGTGATCGAAGGCATTGCCTTCCAGACCAATATCCTGGCGCTGAACGCCGCGGTGGAAGCAGCGCGCGCGGGCGAGCAGGGCCGTGGCTTTGCCGTGGTGGCGGGCGAGGTGCGCACGCTGGCGCAACGCAGTGCGTCGGCGGCGCGGGAGATCAAGCAGCTGATCGACGATTCGGTGCAGCAGGTGGACAGCGGCTCGGCACTGGTGGGCCAGGCCGGAGAGACCATGCAGGAGATCGTTCAGGCAGTGGCCAGCGTGACCGGGCTGCTAGGCGAGATTACGGCGGCATCTGAACAGCAAAGCGCCGGCATCGCGCAGGTCAACGAGGCGGTGGCGCAGATGGATACCGTGACGCAGCAGAATGCGGCGCTGGTGGAGCAGGCGGCCAGTGCGTCGCACGAACTGGCGGGCCAGGCCACCGAGCTGCAGCGCGTGGTGGGCGAGTTCAAGCTGGATGCGGAACCGGTGTCAGCACAAGCGCCGGGGCATGGCGCATTCAGGCAGGTTGCTGCGTTCGGCTGATGTGGGCAGCGCTGCCGCTGCCGCCATGGCCCGCTAACCGCTTGTGTGCTCCCTCTCCCGCTTGCGGGAGAGGGTTGGGGTGAGGGCGGGAGTCTCCACGAAGTACAGCCGATGGTATGCCAGTGCCCACCCTCACGCCCTGCCCCTCTCCCGCAAGCGGGAGAGGGGAGAAAACCAGCGGCAAGCTGACGTCTTCAGTGACTTAGGCCGTCACACTAGCCGGCAGCACCGCCTGCACCGCCGCCGCAAAGCGCTCGACAATCCTGTCGATATCCTGCGGCGTGCAAATAAACGGTGGTGCGAACAGCACGTGGTCGCCATGCACGCCGTCGACCGTCCCCCCCATCGGATAGACCAGCAGGCCGTTCTGCACGGCGGCGGCTTTCAGGCGTGCATGCGTCTTCAGCGCCGGATCAAGCGTGGCCTTGCTATCGCGGTCGGCCACGAATTCCACGCCGACGATCAAGCCGCGTCCACGGATATCGCCCAGGTTGGGATGATCGCCCAGCGCCTCGCGCAGCCGTGCCCGCAGTTGCTCGCCGCGCGCCAGCACGTTGGCCAGCAAGTTGTCTTCGGCGATGGTTCGCTGCACCGCCAGCGCCGCGGCGCAGGCCGTGGCATGGCCAATATAGGTGTGGCCATGCTGGAAGAAGCCGCTGCCGCCGACGATGGCGTCGTAGATCCGGCGCGTCGACAGCATCGCGCCGATCGGCTGGTAGCCGGCACCCAGGCCCTTGGCGATGGTGACGATATCGGGCACCACGCCATCCTCTTCGCACGCGAACAGGTAGCCGGTACGGCCCATGCCTGACATCACTTCATCCAGGATCAGCAGCACGCCGTACTTGTCGCACACGGCGCGGATGCGCTTCAGGTAGTCACCCACCGGCGGCACCGCGCCGGCGGTGGCACCCACTACGGTTTCGGCGACGAAGGCGGCCACGGTGTCGGGGCCCAGTTCCAGGATCTTGGCTTCCAGCTCGTCGGCCAGGCGCTGTGCGTACTGCGCGTCGGTCTCGCCGGCCTGCTGGTCGCGGTAGGCATAGCACGGCGACACGTGGTGCGCCGGCACCAGCAGCGGCAGGAAGGGCTCGCGCCGCCAGGCGTTGCCGCCGATGGCCAGCGCGCCCAGGGTGTTGCCGTGGTAGCTCTGGCGGCGCGCGACGAAGTGGCGGCGGCTGGACTGCCCCACTTCGACAAAATACTGGCGCGCCAGCTTCAGCGCCGACTCCACCGCTTCGGAGCCGCCCGAGACGAAGTAGACATGGTCCAGGTCGCCCGGCGCCGCTTGCACGAGCGTGTCAGCCAGGGTCTCCGACACCTCGGTGGTGAAGAACGAGGTATGCGCGTAGGCGATGTTGTCGAGTTGCGCCTTGATCGCCTCGATCACGCGCGGATGGCCGTGCCCCAGGCACGACACGGCAGCGCCGCCGGAAGCGTCCAGATAGCGCCGGCCTTCGCTGTCGATCAGTTCGATGCCCTGCCCGGCAACGGCAACGGGCAGCTTCTGGCGCGGATTGCGATGGAATACGTGGGTCATGATGGTGTGTTGGTGGTGCCTGGCCGCGCGTCAGCGGCGGACGGAAGTGTTTTCGGTGGGGCGGCGCTGCAGCACACGGCCGGAGAAGGCGGGCAGTGCGCTGCCCTCGCTGTCCGCCTGCGCGGACTGTTCCCAGACCCGGGCGCCATTGACCCAGACGCCGTGGATGCCAGTGCTCAGCTGCAGCGGGTCTTCAAAGGTGGCGCGGTCCTGCACGCGGTCCGCATCGAACAGCACCAGGTCGGCAAACGCACCCGGCACGATCTGGCCGCGGTCTGCCAGCCCGTATTGCTGCGCGGCCAGTCCGGACATCTTGTGGATCGCGGTTTCCAGCGTCATCAGCTGGTCTTCGCGCACCATGCGCGCCAGGATGCGCGGGAAGGTGCCCCACTGGCGCGGATGCGGGCGCGGGTCGAACGGCAGGCCGTCGGAGCCGAAGATGGTCAGCGGAAACTGCGCGATCCGCTCGACGTCGCGCTCATCCATGATGAAGTAGATCGCCGCCGCGGGACGCAGCTTTGCCAGCAGCGCGTCCTCGTCCAGGCCAAGCTCCTGCATCAGCTCGTGGAAGTCGCGGCCGCCCGCGGCCGGGTAGCCGGTGGACCAGGTGATCATGGTGCGCGTGGACTGGCGCACGCGGTCCAGCCGCAACATGGTCGAGGTCGCGGGATAGGGATGGCAGTCCAGGCACAGCGGCTGCAGGCGCGCGGCGTCAGCCAGCAGCCCGAGGGTTTCGACCGAGCGGCCGTGATTGCGCTTGCCCGCCACCTTGTGGTGCGAGAACACCACCGGGCAGTCGAGCGCGCGGCCGATGCGCAGCGCTTCTTCGATCGACGGCACGATGTCGTCGGTCTCGTCGCGCAGGTGCGTGGAATAGAGGCCGCCGTGGGTGCGGACCGGCTCGCACACGGCGATGATCTCGGCTTCGGTGGCGGCTGCCGCGGGCGGATAGAATGTGCCGGTCGACACACCGAAGGCGCCCGCCTCCATCGCCAGCCTGACCTCGTCGCGCATCGCGGCGACTTCCGCCTCATTGGCGGGCCGGTCCAGTTGCGGCATCGCGCGCACGCGCAACGTCGAATTCCCGAGCAGCGGCACCACGTTGACATTGGCCGGCGTCGCGCGCAGCGCGTCGAGCCACTGCGCGAAGGTATCGAAGCGGAACAGCGCGGGCGGCCCCAGCAGGTCCAGCGGCTGCGGCGGCGCGCTGCTGACCAGCGGCGCCACGCTGATGCCGCAATTGCCGGTCACCACGGTGGTGATGCCCTGCGACACCTTGGGGGTCATGTCCCGATGCACCAGCAGGTAGCCGTCGTCGTGCGTGTGGGCATCGATAAAGCCCGGTGCCAGCACGCGGCCGGCTGCGTCCACGGTCTGGTCCGCGGCCATGTCGCCGCAGTCGCCCACGGCGATGATACGGTCGCCCGCGACGGCAACATCGGCCACGCGGCGGGCTGCGCCCGTGCCGTCCACCACCGTGGCGTTGCGGAAGATCAGGTCGGCGCGCCGGGGCGCGGCGGGTTGCGATGCCATCGTCAAATCCTTGTCTCTTCGGCGGGCGTTACTGCGGCGTGATGCCGGCCTGCCTGACCACGGGCGCCCACTTGTCGGTTTCACGCGCGGCATAGCCGGCCAGCGCCTGCGGCCTGCCGCCGACCGTTTCGGCACCGAGCGCGGCGAACTTGTCCTTGATGGCCGGATCCGCCAGCGCGCGGTTGAAGGCGCCGTTGAGCTTGCCCACCACGTCGGCCGGCGTGCCTTGCGGCGCCACCAGGCCGCCCCAGGCCACCCCTTCGAAACCCGGCACGCCGGACTCCGCGATGGTGGGCAGCGCCGGCAGCAGCGGCGAACGCGCCAGGCTGGTCACCGCCAGCGGCTTGAGCTTGCCGGCCTTGATCAGCGGCAGGATGGTCGGCATGTTGTCGATCAGCACATTGACCTGGCCGCGCATCACATCGGTGGCGGCCTGCGGGCTGCCCTTGTAGCCGACGTGCGTCCAGGCGAGCCCCGCCTTGTCCGCGAGCAGCTGGCCGGTCAGGTGGCCGGACGTGCCCTGGCCCGGCGAGGCATAGGTGACCTTGTCCGGATTGGCCTTCACATAGGCCACGAGCTCGGCAATGGTCTTCACCGGCATATCCGGCTTCACCGCGATCACGTTCGGCACCTTGAACAGCAGCACCACCGGCATGAAGGCATCGGGCCGGTACGGCAGCTTGCGGAAGGTGCTCTTGTTGATCGACAGCGTCACGTTGTTGGCGTAGCCCAGCGTGTAGCCGTCAGGCGCGGCGCGTTCCAGTTCTGAGATTCCGATCACGCCCGAGGCGCCGGGCTTGTTGTCGATCACAAACGACTGGCCCAGCGACTTGCCGACTTCGGCGCCCAGTGCGCGCATCAGCACGTCGGGACTGCCGCCCGCCGCGGACGGCACCACCAGGCGGATCGGGCGCGACGGATAGCTGTCCGCCACTGCCGGCCCAGCCAGGCCCGCGGCGCCCAGCCATAACAGGGTGGCCATGAACCGTCGCTTTTGCTGCTGCCTTTGCACTTGCATCTCGATATCCCGTCCAGTACCTGGGTAGGCCCCGGCTACGCGTTTGCAGTATAGGGGCATGATCCGAGTCAATGCAACATTTGTTCCTTAAGGCGCGGAAATGAAACACCCACGATGCGGCGCAGGCACGAAAGTCCTTGCCGCAACGGCCCCGGACCCCAATGAAACAGTCGTTACAGCTGTCGGGGCGCCCCGCCAATCGGCATAGGGGGCAGCCATCGTGGCTGCGCCCCTGCCACACCACCCGGCATGCGGGTCCGCACCGGGCGGTTCGAGAGGTTGAGGTTAGGCGAGGCGGGGGAGGCCCAGCCGGTCGAAGTAGTCGATGTCCAGCACCCGATTCAGCGCGCCGTCACTGTTGCGCCACCAGCGACGGCTGTTCGCCGCCACCCGATGGGCAATCGCGGGCGCCGCGCCTAGGGCCCGCAGCTCCCGGTAGATAGTCGCGCCACGTTTCCAGTGCTTGAGCTGAATGGCCCGCATCCGGTGACGGATCCATTGGTCTAGCTCACGCCAGACCTTGGGCGTTTGGGCCAACCGGAAGTAGGCCTTCCAACCTAGAACGTAGGGCCGCAGCCGATCCACCACTACCTGTAGACTTCGCCCGCCGGAGCGGCGGGTCAGTTCGCGGATGCGTTGTTTGAACGTCAGCAGCGGCTTAATTGCCACTTTGCGCTTGACCACACGCCCTGCAGCCACCCAGAAGCTGTAGCCGAGGAATTTGCGGCCGAACGCGCTTGCCACCGCGCTCTTTGCCTCGTTGACCTTCAGACGCAGGTTGCCGTACAACCGCCGCAACAGCGCCATCACCCGCTCGCCCGCCCGCTGACTGCGCACGTACACGTTCGCATCGTCGGCGTAGCGCACGAAGCAATGGCCTCGGCGCTCCAACTCCTTGTCCACCTCATCGAGCAGCACATTGGCCAGCAACGGCGACAGGGGACCGCCCTGCGGCGTGCCCTCGTTCCGTTGCAGCACCACCCCGCCATCCATCAGCCCGCTGTTCAGATACGCCCGGATCAGACGGATGACTCCGGGATCCTCGATGCGCTTCTGTAGACGGTCAATCAGGATGTCGTGGTTGACCCGGTCAAAGAACTTTTCCAAGTCCACGTCCACCACGACTCGCCGACCCGATTGCACGTACGACTGGGCGGCTAGCACCGCGTCATGCGCACGCCTGCCGGGCCGGAAGCCGTAGCTATGCTCGCTAAAGGTAGGGTCCAGAATCGGCTGCAGCACCTGCAGCAGCGCCTGCTGGATCAATCGATCCGTCACCGTCGGGACGGTCAGCGCGAACTGCACAAGCGCTCAACGAGCATTTGGGTTGGGCTGAGATCCGCCATCCGTTTCATCC